>CAZETM010000128.1:0-16641 GCA_964514885.1 uncultured Polyangium sp.
CCCGGCCCCTCTCCACTACGTGTGGTAGCCTCACCCCCGGCCCCTCTCCACTACGTGGAGAGGGGAGTCTATCGCTTCGCCGCGGCTGCTTTTCGCTGCATTTCCTCTTCCACCAAACACCGATGCGGTTTCGGTCCCGCACCACCTTCGCCGCAAATCATACAATAAAACGTCGTAATCGGCTCCGGCGGCTTCGATGGCTTGACCGGCTTCGGAGGCGGCAACGATTTCGCCTGCCCACCTTCCGCTTCTTTTGCTTGCTGCCGCTTCAGCTCGTCACGTAATGCCCGCACTTCGACCGAAAATGCGTCTTTGGCAACTTGCGCCGTCGCCGCATCCCGCCTTGCTTGCTCCGCTTCGCCCGAAAGCCCCTCGATTCGCGCGAATGCGGCCGCGATCTCACGCCCCCGACCCTCGAGCGCCGACTTCAGCTCGGATATCTCGCTTTCCTTCGCTCGAAATGCCGAACGCTCATGTGCCGATGCTCGCGCAAGCTCTTGAAACGCCGTCCGCGCATCCGCAATCGCTTGCTCACGCTCTTGCAACGCCGTCCGCGCATCCGCGATCGCCCGCTCACGCTCTTGCAGCGTCGTCCGCGCATCCGCAATCGCCTGCTCACGCTCTTGCAACGCCGTCCGCGCATCTGCGACTTCACCCGCAAGCTCTTGCAACGCCGCCTGCGCGTCCGCAATCGCCCGCTCACGCTCTTGCAACGTCATCCGCAAGCGTGAGGTCTCGCGTTCCAGCTCCTGATACGCAGTCTGCGAACGTTGCACCTCTTCTTGCAACGCCTCCGCAGCTTCTTCTCGAGCCGCTTCCGACGTCTTTTCCGCTTCCGAAAGCGCCGCGTGTCGCTCGTCCTTCGCTACGAGCTCCAGCGCCTTCGTGTGCTCGCGCGCCGCTTGCAACTCACGCGTCACCTCTGCGTGCGACCTGAGCAACGACACGCGCGATCGCCACAGCAAAACGATCACGATCGCCGCTGCCACCACGAGACCGAACAACATCAGCGTCAGCGTTTCCATGTTCTACGCACGAGCATCGCCAGCATGCATCCAAACGACAGCACCGGGCAAACTCCACGCACCTCGACTCTTGCGCTCGCCATATTCTCCCTGCACCGTGCGCGCTTAACGTAGAAGGGACCCCCTTGGCCAACACCAACCAGGAAGACTACTTCTACGAAGCGCTGCCGTTTGTCGAGACACACCCCGATCATCTCGGGGCGATCGGCACGCTGTTTGGGCTTCGTCCCGCTTCGCCTACGCGTTGTCGTCTGCTCGAGATCGGCACGGCAACCGCGGGCAACATCTTGCCCATGGCCAGTGCGTTTCCAGCAAGCTGGTTTGTCGGAATGGACCGCGCTGAAGACTCGATCGCGATCGCTCGCAAGCATGCGCTCGGCGCGGGTCTGCACAACGTCGACCTGCATCAAGCGGACGTGCGCACCTTCGAAGACGATCCCGCGTCGTTCGACTACATCGTTTGTCATGGCGTCTATTCGTGGATGCCCGACGATGCACGCATCGCGCTTCGTCGTTTGATCCGTCGTCATCTCGCGCCACATGGCGTCGCGTACATCAGCTTCAACACGCTTCCTGGATGGCACCTGCGCGGCGCCCTGCGCGACATGTTGCGACGCGAAATTCGCGACGTGCAGTCACAAGCCCAGCGAGTCACAAAAGCCCGCGAATTCCTGCGTTTCCTCGCCACGCAAACAACCATCAACGACTCGAGTCGCACGTGGCTCGAGCAAGAGCTTTCCATCCTTGCCGAGATGTCCGATCACTACTTGCTCGGCGAACATTTGGTCGAGCACAACGTCGCCGAGTACTTCGAGGACTTCGCGCGCGACATGCAAGCGAGCGGCCTGGAGTTTGTCACGGACGCACACGTCTCGTTGGTTTTTCCCGAACGTCTTGGCGAAGCAGCAGCCAACGCTGCGCGTGCGCGAGGACGAAGTGATGTCGTGTCGATCCAACAAGCGCTCGATCATCTCGAGCTGCGATGCTTTCGTCGCGCGGTGCTTTGTCGTGACGATGCGCCTCTGGATCGTCGTGTGTCGGCTCATCGTCTCGGCTCGCTCGTCGTGTCGTCGTCGCTTGTTCCGAGCGAGGACGAGGTTGATTTCACCGAGGGAGTCGAAGCCACGTTCAACGGCAGTGCAGGTGCGATCGCGACCGATCGTGCGATGCTCAAGGCAGCGCTCGTGGTGCTTTCGAAGCATGCGCCGCGAGGGGTTTGGTTTGACCAACTCGCAGTGGAAGTTGCGCAGACGTTGGGTGTGAATTCGTTTGAGGACGAACAGAGTGCGCGTCTCTCACGCAACTTGCTGGGGCTCTACACGAAGGGCGCGTTGCGTTTGTGGGCATCGGACAAACCCGTGGCACGTACGTCGGGAGATCATCCGCGCGCGTTTGAATTTGCGCGGTATCAAGCCAGCGTCGGCAGTGCGTTTTGCACGAGTTTGCTGCACGAAGGGTTGCAGGTGGACAGTTTTGATCGTGCGCTTTTGGCGCGGATGGATGGGACGCGAAGCGTCGCTGCGCTCGTGCAAGCGGTGCTGGAAGAAGCGCGACGTGGCGTGGTGCAAGTGCAGATGAACGGCGCGTTGTGCGTGGATCTGGCCGTATTCGAGGAGATTACGGAGCAGAAACTGACGCTGTTCGCGCGACGAGGATTACTCGTCGACGAGGACTCGAATACCTTGCCATGAGGGTCTGGGTGCTTGTAAGCTGGCTGCGAATCCATGCCTTATCCGCAGGGTAGTCTTGGCATCGCTGTATCGACTCCTTTTGGGGCCGATGCGGTTTTGCTTGTCGATCTGCATGGTGAAGAGCGCATTTCGGGACTGTTTCGCTTCGAGATGGAGCTGATCTCGTCCGAGAAGGCGCTCGACTTCACCAAGATCGTGGGCAAAGGAGTGACTTTGACCGTGCGGGGCATGGCCAAGGAGAAGCCTCGGTTCATTAACGGCATTTGCACCAGGTTCGTGCAGGCGGGTCGGGTCGGGAAACAGACGCGATATCGAGCTGAATTGCATCCGTGGTTGTGGTTATTGGGCAAGACCAGTGATTGTCGAATTTATCAAGAAAAGACCACGCCGGAGATCATCAAGGCATTATTCGAGGAGCTTGGGTTTGCCGCGAGCGAGCATTTCAAGGATTCATTGAAGGGCTCGTACCAGCCTCGTCCGTATTGTGTCCAATATCAGGAAACGGCATTCGATTTCGTTTCGCGACTGATGGAGGACGAGGGCATATTCTATTATTTCACGCACAAGGACGGCAAGCACGTCATGGTGCTGAGCGACGATTCGGCGTCGGCGGAAAAATGCCCGAACCTCGAAAATGCACGATTCGTCGAGCAATTCTCGACATCGATGGACGAAGATGCCGTCATCGAGTGCACGATCGAAGAGGAGCTGGTCGCTGGCAAATACGCGACCACCGATTACAATTTTGAAATGCCGAGCACGTCGCTATTGGCATCAGTATCGGGCAAATCTGGGAAGCTCGAGCTTTTCGATTATCCTGGCGGGCACAGCACGAAGAGCCCTGGTGAAGACCGGGCCAAGCTGCGTATCGAGGCTGAAGAGGCGCGGGCCAAGCGTTTTTCCGGAACGGCCAATTGTCGCGCATTCACGGCGGGACACACGTTCAAGCTGCTAGAACACGACCGGGACGACGCAAATATCGATTGGGTATTGCTTGCGGTTGCGCATCGAGCAAGCCAAGAGACGTACTCGAATACGTTCGAGGCATTTCCGAAAACCGTTCCTTATCATCCGCCTCGTATTACTCCCAAGCCGGCGATTCCGGGCACGCAAACGGCAATGGTGGTCGGCAAGAGCGGAAATGAGCAATGGACGGACGAATTTGGGCGGGTCAAAGTCCAGTTTCATTGGGATCGCAAGGGCAAGAAAGACGATAAAAGCTCGTGTTTCGTGCGCGTATCGCAACCATGGGCTGGCAAGAGCTGGGGCGCGTGGTTTTTGCCGCGAATGGGCCAAGAGGTCGTCGTCAGTTTCATCGATGGCGATCCGGACAGGCCGTTGGTGACGGGATCCGTTTATAATGCCGAGCAGACGGTGCCTTATGCACTGCCGGCCAATCAGACGAAGAGTACGATTCTGAGCCGGTCGACGAAAGAAGGCGACGCGGGCAATGAATTACGTTTCGAGGACAAGAAGGACAGCGAAGAGTTTTACGCGCACGCCCAAAAGGACATGCTCTTCGAGGTCGAGAACGATTGGACCGTGAAGGTGCTTCACGATTACACCAAGAACGTGAAGAACAATCGCAAGGTGACGATCGAAGAGGGCAATGAATCGCTCACGGTGACCAAGGGCAATCGCACGATCACGGTCGACAAGGGCGACGAAACGCACACGGTCAAAGGCAAGCGCACGCTGACGGTGCATAAAGACGAAGCGCACACGAGCAAAGCGAACCTCAATTACAAGGTTACGAAGAATTATACGATCAAGGTCGACGGAGATCTGATCATTGAAGCAAAGAGCATTACGCTCAAGGCCAAACAAGGCATTACGATGAAAGCTGGAACCGATTTCAAAGCCGAAGCGGGGACGGCGATGGACTTGAAGGCCGGAACCGATTTCAAAGCCAAGGGCGGCGTCAATATGACGCTCGAAGGCGCCGTGGGATTAAAAGCCAAAGGCGGCGCGCAAGCGGCAGTCGAAGGTGGCGGCATGCTGACGCTCAAGGGCGGCATGGTCAAGATCAATTGAGGCGGAGGGATTCATGCCGACCGACCACGAGGAACGCGACGAGAATGGCCGACTGATAACTCGGTTCCAAATGGAGGACGACGCGCTGGACGGCGAGTTTCTCCAATACGGGGATACCGAGGACATCGTCGTGCATCGGGCGCACTACGCAAAAGGCAAATTGCACGGGCCGTCGATTACGTATGGTCCCGAAGGTCGCGAGCTGCAGCGTTCGACATTTACGGACGGAGTGCTCCACGGGGAGACGAAGTTATTCGACGAAGCGGGCAAACTGTCGCAAGTCGTGATGTTCGAGAAGGGCGTGCAGCATGGCCCGACGAAGTTGTACGAAGAAGGCAAGCTACGGACGGAGATTCAATTCGCGAAGGGCAAACAGAATGGCCCATTCGTTTCGTACAACGAGGATGGCAAAGAAATTGTCCGGTCCAGCTACAAAGACGGTAAGCTCAATGGGGAAGCCGTTTTTTCGGACGCCAGGGGCAAACCATTACGCAAAGCGCACTACGTAGCGGACAAACTGCACGGCGAGGTGCTCGAGTATCATTCCAATGGCGAAATACGCGAGCGGGCGCAATTCGAGAATGGCAAAAAACAGGGCGATTGTTTGACGTACGACGACAAGGGTCGTCGATTGTCGAAGGCGACGTTTCGGGACGGCGAATTGCGGGGCGAGGTCATCGAATACGACGACAAGGGTAACCCGAAGCCGAAAGCGGAGAAAAAAGAAGCCGGTTTTTTCGATAAAATCGTCAACAAGCTCGCAGGAGAATGACCATGGGCCAGCATGTATGCATGGGCGCGATGATGCAATGTAGCTTCGGGGTGGCACCGAGCTCGCTCGTCGTATTGCCTGCGAACAAGACATTGAACAGTGCGGGGCCTTTGGCGAACATCATGGATAACAAACCCATGATGAACGTGCCACCTTTTGCTATGTGTCAGAGCTTGGCGAATCCAATGGTGGCGGCAGCGACGGCGGCGGCAATGGGCGTGCTGACGCCAATGCCGTGCATTCCGAATACGGTGGCTCCATGGGTCGTTGGGGCTCCCACGGTGCTTTTGGCCAACATGCCGGCGCTGAACAATAGCTCGAAGCTGATGTGTATGTGGGGCGGGGTCATTCAAATATCGTTTCCGGGTCAGGTCACGGTACAAGTTCCATAACGTCGGGAGATGACGGAGGAAACTTTTCTTGATCATTCGACAACGCGGATCGGAACTGCTGCACATCGGGCGCTCGCGCCGCTACGATCGCGCGTCCGCGTTGTCCGTCCTCGAGCGCCTCTCCAAACAAACCGAGCGCCTGGCCGAAATGCGCGTGTGTCTCGCGACGCTCGTTCCCGCAGCGCAGGTCGACGGGATGGAGGATGGCGCCGTTGTCGCAGCGCTCGCGGGACGCATTGCACGCCACGAAGTCGTGTTCGTGTGGCTGCGCCCGCCCGAAGCGAATGCGCCGGAAATCGGAGGTGAGGACGGTCCACCGGTCGAAGCCGCAGCCGCGGCAGCGGCCAAAGAAGAGCCGAAAGAGGAAAAGCACTGGATTGAAATCGAGCTGTTGGCCGAAGACGAGCCACACGATCCCGTTGCGTTTGCCAAGTATGTCGTCGAATTGCCGGATGGGGCGGTGATCGAGGGGTATCTGGACGAAAAAGGCAAAGCGCGAATCGAGGGAGTCCCCAAAGGCCAATGCAAGGTCACGTTTCCCGAATATGGCAATCCTAAGGGTGATGGGGATAGCGAAGCGGCGCAGAAGGTCGACGACGAGCCGGAAGCAACGACCTCGGGCGCCGATGGTGCCGCGACAGTCACGCCGGCAGACGAATGCGAGATTTCCGACGTCGTGGTGGAATGCGAGCACGCGGGAAAACGAAAGAGCATGATTCTGTTGCCGGCGAAGGACAAGTCTCGCACGGTATTGGAAGTCGTCGGCGCAGGCAAAGGAAGCGGCGACAAGATCAAAACTTCGATTACTTTCGCCAAGCCCCGCTGTGGCAAGCACAATGGCAAGGCCCTCGAGGTTCGCACTCCAACGCGTCAACTGATCACGTTGGCAGAGGACGTATCGACGTTCGAGGCATATTACGACGACGCGTCGGAGATGTCGGTCGTGCGGATGTGGCCGTGGGACGAATCGCCCGACGACTACAAATTGGTGGCACAAGGTTGCGGCGGTTTGGCAGGTCAAGAGGTGTTGGTCCGGGTTTATCCGGGATACGAGCCTTCCTTGTCGTTCAAGTTCTCGCTGGATACGGAAGACCGCGTGGGCGAGAAAATGAAGGCCGCGCGGCAAAAAGGGCGCGTCGAAAAACGCGGACGCCCGCCGCATACCGACTGGAAGCTCGAATTCCAAGCGAAACTAAAATATGGCAAACGAACACGCTCACTGACCGCGGAGTACGAAGGCAAGCTTCGGAAGATGGCGAGCGTGAATCTCGCCATCAAGCGGGCGATCGACAAGTTCACCGAATTATTTTACAAGTGGGTCGGCGTCGCGGTCATTCCGGAGTTCCCCAGCCTGGAGCTGAGCTACGAGGGCAAGTTCAAGGAAATCGACAATTCCTGGCGTGTCGGAACGGAATACAGCCTGACCTTCAAGGCTGACCCGCTCTTCGGCATCACGTTCAAAATCGACGTGCTCGATGTACTGATCAATGCGATCCGGCCGTATATGCCGCCCGTATCCACATTCCTTGGCAAAGTGCGCGATTGGGCCGAAGAGAATGGTCAGAAACTGGAGTTGACGCTTTCTTTCTCGGGTTTGATTGGTGGTGAAGTTGCTGCTCAAAAGAAGGCCGAATACAAGAAGCCAGGATTCACCGGTAAGATCGAGGGCAAAATCAAAGTCGCGTTCGCTGCAAAAGCAGAGGCCAGCGCCAAATTCTTGATCAGTTTTGCATTTGGTGCCGAAGTCGGCGGCGACACTGGAATCGGTGCCAAACTCCTAATGGATCACGACGACGCCGGATTGTACCTGAAAGGTGCGATGAATTTGCTCGAATGCAAATTCAAATGGTCCGCCTGGGCGTCGGGAAAGTTCGTCTGGGAGGTCAAAGAATCGTACGAAGACGAATACACGTTATGGGAAGAGAAAGACCTGTGGGAATCGGGCAAAGGCTACCTCGTCAAGAAGGAATCGTGAAAGGTCGATGACATGACGTCTTCTGCGCTGACGGGTCCGTCCGGCAGGACAGGGAAACCCATTCCCATTTACGAGCTGTCGGTGGAATCGGGTGGCATCGTATGTGAACTGCGCGTGAACGACGTGCCTGTGTTGAGAATTCCTGGTGGGAGGCTCGAAACCACCTTCGACGTGAATCCGTACGTCGTTACGGGAATGAATATTTTGACGCTTCATGCACGGCCCGCGGGCGGTAAAGGTGAGTTCGATCCGCAATCGCGTTGTGTCGTGTCGTTGGGGGTCAAACGAACCCCGAAGCAGCAGGAAGCTGAGCCCATTACCTCGCTGGTATTCGAGCCACCGGCACAGGCGCCTACGGGATTCGAGGGCAGTGCGGGATATTCCACGGGGCAAGCGCCGTTCATTCGACGGCTAGGAATCGCTGCGATGCAGCCATTTCAATTGAACACCCCGTTTCGGCCCTGGTTTTGGACCTTGACCTCGCCCATTGCCGCAACCGAGGCAATTCGCGCCGAAGTGCTGAGCGAATATCGACGCCTGCACGCGTTGCTGCAAGCGCGTGACGTCGATACCTTGCAGCGTTTGTGCGAAGAACAAGCGCGCGATTGGCAAATCGCATATGATTTGCCCGATTTGGACGCGGGGAAAAGAGCGCTCGGCATTGCCCGGACACTTGGGGATCCGGACGTCGAAGTTGAAGACTTCCCTTCCGACATGCTCACCATGGAATTGCTCGGGGACAACAAGCTCGTCCAACTCGTAGACGCAGAAGGCAAGAGCCCGCTGCGATTGCGACTGAAAAGTGCAAAACAAGTCCTGGGGCGCTTCAACGTCGTGTTATGTCGCGACGGGGCGAAGTGGGTAACGGCACGATAACCTTCTTTTTGGAGCGATGCAGGCATGGCCACGCACACCGTGAAAACCGGCGAATGTATCTTGACAATCGCCGAAAAATACGGTTTCCCTTGGAAGACGTTGTGGGACCTCGGCGCCAATGCAAAGCTCAAGACCGAGCGCCAGCATCCCACGCAATTGGTACCGGGGGACAAAGTGTTCATTCCGGATGCGCGCGAAGTGCCCGTACACAAGGCCCAAACGGACAAGGCCCATTCCTTCAAGGTAAAGAGTTCCTCCGTGTTGTTGCGGCTTCGATTGGTCGACAGCGACAAAGCTTTGGCGAACGAGCCGTACACGTTGGAGGCCGGCGGCCAAACCCTCAAAGGGAAGACCGATGGCGACGGCAAGCTTGAAAAGCCAGTGCCTGCAACCAGCCGCGAGGCAATCCTGGTGCTAGACACGCGAAGGCAGAAGCTGACGCTGAAACTTGGCCAGCTCGCACCGGTCACCGAAGTCGTCGGCGCGCAAGCACGGCTCGCGAACCTCGGTCATTACGCCGGGAAGATCGACGGCAAAGTCGGACCCTTGACGCGCCAAGCGGCGCTCGATTTTCAACGATTGCAGGGGATTTCGGAGACCGGCGAGCTCGACAAAGCAACCACCGATGCGCTGGTAAAAGCTTTTGGATATTGAAGCATCCATTCATTCATCACGAAGGGTAGCGTCATGCAAATCGATCTTCGCGAATACTTTGGTGACATTGACGAAGAGACGTTGGAGTCGGGCAGTCCGCTGATTGGTCGAGGCGAATGGATTGACGACGACGGCGGCGAGGAGGATCCCGATGCACCGCACCCGGAATGGGAGGCATTCGAGGCTGAAGACGGGGAGCCGGAATTGGCAGCGCCCGCAGATCCAGTGCCAGTGCCCGTGCCCAAACCTCAAACGCCGCTCGTCGATTGCGGCTCGAGGCTCGTTTCCCGCGCCGTTGCGGATATTGAAGGATTCAATACGATCGAAGTCGGCAATCACTTCGAGCTTTCGGCTTGAGACGAGGAATGCGTAACCATGGGTAAGCTGGTCGCCGCGATTGCCGAGAACGAAAAGAACTTTCGCAAGAATGGGATGAATGGCACCTATACGCTGACGAGCTCGACGCTCTCGGCTGGCGGCCATTCCGTCGACGTCGTCGACTGCAAACGTGCCAACAGCGACAAATCGTATTATTACGAGACGGAGACCACGAAAACTTGCGTCGTGCTTCATTACACGGCCGGTCAGCTCACGGGCGACATACCGACGTTGACGAAGAACAACAACAAGGTGAGCGTGGCCTTCGTGTTGGCTCGAGACGGCACGATTTATCGCTTATTCGACGAAAAGTACTGGTCGTACCACTTGGGCAAAGGATGCGTCGGGGGTAACGAAGGCAATTCCAAACGCTCGGTCGCCATCGAGATATCCAATTTCGGATGGGTCGCCGAGAGCGAGAAGAACCTAAAGACGTACACCGGGAGCGTCTATTGCACCAAAGACGACACCAGCTACTTTCACACGTTGGCCGAGCCTTGGCGTGAAAAGATATATTATGCATCGTTCACGCAGGAACAATACACCAACCTGGGAAAACTGCTGAAATACCTCTGCGCGAAATTCAACATTCCCTACAAATTCGTGGGCAATGCGGGCAGCGTATCCAAATCGCCACGTTACAATCTGTTCTCTTCGGCCGATGAAGCCAAGACATTCAAAGGCATCGCTGCGCATTCCAACTTCCGATCGGACAAATGGGACATTGGCCCCGCATTCGATTGGCATCGACTCGAAGAAGACGGCGGCTCGGACCTGTGTGTGCCCGTGGACATCGGGCAAGGATTTCGAGGCGCCAAATCGGCTTTGGATGCATATCATGTGCATACCGAGCAAACCATCAAGAGCGGTTATTATCCGCTCGGGGTCAATACGGTGTGGCATGGTGGCGTCCATGTTCGTGCCCAGCCTTCGTCGCTGGTTCGTGCCACGGCTCCAGGGCGCATCATTGCCGCGCGGTTGCCGAGCGACCCACTCAAAGGAGTCGGCCATTACGGCAGCCATAACTTCATTTTGCTCCGGCACACCATTACCAGAGGCAACGAGAAGAAATACTTCTGGTCGCTGTACATGCACCTGCACCAGCTCGATCTGCGCAAGACCAACCAGACGCTCGCGAATTTCGGTTGGCTGGCCAAAAAGTCGGCGGTTTCAAAAGACAAATATCGCATCAAAATCGCCGATCTCAACTTTCGCTCCTCCGGGTCGAGCGCCAATGGCGACAACATCCTCGGGCAATTCAAGAAAGACGAAGTGGTCAAAGTATTGGATTCGAAGAGCCAATGGTGGAAAGTGGAGCGCGTCAGCAAAACGCAGGGCTATGTCAGGTACAATCCGGATTGGCTCGAACCGGCGACCGAGGGGGGGAAGGCGGGCGAATTCGACGAAGACCTGCTCGGCGCTCTAGCCAAAGGCGACATCGTCGTACCCAACCGCGCCGTCGCTGCGGGCGATCCATTGTGGATGATTGGCGAATATGGCTCGGCTGGGTATCGCACGTGGCTATTGCATTGGGAGATTTTCTCTGAAGAGAACTTGTTCGCCGACACCAAGGCTTACCCGGGTTGGAAGGCAGTCGAGGACGGCAACGAAGACTTCAACGTCGACAATACGGACATCATCAAGCTCGTCGCACAAGATTCAGGATGGTTCGAAAGCGATGAAATCCTCACGCTGGACGAGCTGAATGCGTTCTATGCATCGCAGAACAAGAACGTGAAGGTCCTGCGTCGATATGCGTGCAAGTTCGTGAGCGAATGGGGGGTCGATCTCGACAAAGCCATCGACAAGATGAAGGGACGATTCAGGACTTCGGGCCTGAAGTCGAAAATGGCGCCCTACGTATTTTGGGCCGACGCTGCCAAAGCCAAAGCTACGCTGCCCTCGAAAAAGGTCGTTTGGCATTACAACCCCATTGCTTTCATCGACGACTTGCTCGATCCAGTCCTTGCCGAAGTCGACGCTCCGGTGCAACAAGAACGTCTCGATCCTCCGCCAGACGATAACCAAGGCTCGTCCGCCGATGGCGAGAGCTGCGATTGCGGATCGACCAAAGACGCCCAATTCAGCGCCAAGAAGTCCACTCCCACGCTCGGAAAGGACATGTACTCCGCGATCAAGACGTATTGGTCCACGACGTATGGGACGGCCAAACCAGAATATCTCCCGGATGTCGCCATGGTGCTCATGGGTCACATTGCCGGCGAAGTTGGTTGGGATGCGAAATCGATGAAGAACCACAACGTCGGAAATCACAAGAAGAAGAAGGGGCAACTGTTCACCGCTTTTTCCACGTGGGAGGAATACAAGACCGAGGCTGGCGCAAAGAAGGCTGCAAATTGCGCAAAGCATGCGGAATTCTTGGGCCAGATGAAGGATAAGTCCACATTCGGTGTTCGGTTCAATCCGCCGCACAAGCAAACTCATTTCGCCGCCTTCACTTCGCTGAATGGCGGAATCAAGAGCCACCTCGATTTGCTCAAAGGAAGATACTCCGGGGCTTTCGAGGCGCTTGCCAAACACGCCACGGGCGAAGCGGACTCTGCCGACCATGACGAACGTGAAGATCGAGTGGAAAGCCTGGCCGAAGAATACGCGGATTCGCTCGAAGGTTATGCCACGGCCGATAACTACAAGAAATATATCGTCAGTTGCGCGATGACGGCCTACAAGAAGTACAAGGCAACGCCTTGACGACGTTCCAGCCATCCATCGTCGAGGCGCAGCGCGTGGGAGGTCCAGCTCGTCGAACCGCAGCGCGTACAAGCTCGACGCCATCGAGAGTGCCGTGAAAACAAGCCTCCCAAAGCGCACCAAACGAAGATGGCGGAGTTGCGCTAACTCCCCGGCTTCTTCAGCGGTACGCGCGGCGGCACTGGCGGCGCTTTCGGCAATACCGCCGGCTTAGCCGATGGCGCTGACGGCACCGTCGCCGCAACCGGCGCCGGGGCAGGGGCCTTCGGCGCTGGCGGCGCCTTGGCGGCCACTGGCGGGCTTGGCGCGTCCTCAATCACCCACGCATCTTCCTCTGGCGGTGATACTGGTTCTGGCGGCGATACTGGCGGCGGAGCGGGCGGCGGCGTTTCGTCCTCGGATGGCGGACGATACGCGCTGCCTTTCCTGATTGCCGCCCGCGACAATCGAACTTCGCAATCCTTCCCCTTCGCTTCCTTCGCATTGCCCAGCCACGCGAGCTGGCCCAATAGCGGGCTCGCTTTCTTCCCCAATGCAAGCCGAGGCGCTTCTCCAGCCCCAAGCACGATCACGATACCAAAATCAAATCGCTGCCCAGCATAAAAACGCACGAGCGAGCATAACGGTCCGAGCGCGTCGCCGCCAGGCAAAAACCGCTTGAATTCCTCGAGCTTCAGCGGGCCAATGCGCAAATCGAAAGATGCTTCCTGATCCCAAAAACGCGCCCCCAAACAAGCATCGCGCCCCAATACTCGATTACGTCCCGACCGGCCAATCACCGATCGATCACTCGCTTCAATGGGGTGAAACGCGCCCGTGAGCTGAATCCCTTCGATTGGCACGGCAAAATGGCGGCGCAATATCGCAATGAGCCCTTCCATCGACCGCGTCTCGTTCGACAACGTCGCCGCATGCTCCAGCAATGCGCGATCCTTGACCGGTAAACGCCCCCGCGAGCCAGGATCCGCCAACCCGAGCAACGCATACAAATGATTTGCCGCCGAATCTTCCTCCGGCGAATGTACACCCAATCCAATGCGATGGTTTTTCCGAATCCGGTACGCAAACGAAATGAGGCGATGATTGAAAATGTCCAGGAAATCCCGCGCCGCCGTGTCCCCTCGAACCGCCCGCTGAAATATCGTCTCGATAAAAGGCGGAGGCAGCGGGCCGAGCGATCCGGCCAATCCAAGGAAATTGACGAGCATCTGCGCAGGCTCGTTTTCCCGATGCGGCCCTCGAATTCGCGCGATATCCGTTTCCGGGAATGCTAACGATACATTCGCCGAAAAACGCACCGCCTCGTCCGCTGCATTGGAGCCTTCGCCCACGGGCGTGGCATCCCGACGCATTCGTTCGAGCAGCGCGACCGCCTGATAAAAATCGAAGGCGTGCCCCTCGTCGAAAAGCCAATCCTCTACAGAAGTGCTTTTTCGCCAGCCGTGGGCGGCCATCGCTTCCACACTTCCTCGCGAGAATCGCGTTTCAATACCAGTTCGGTAAACGCATTGATGTGCGCCTGCAAGGCAAAGAATCGACTGAGCACCGACGCCAATAACACCGGGCTCGACCCCGCAAATTGCTCGTCCGCCAAAGTCAGCGTAATCTCGAGCCCCCGACAATATCCGCGCCATGCGTCATGGCCGAGACGTCGCGTGACGACTCGACTCGAAATCGACAAAAGCGCATCGATTTGCCGCTCGGCATCCGGTGATTCACCAAATACGTACGCCCGCAAGATTTCTCGCAATGAGCTGACACCCGTGCGACCATCCGTGATCGATAAATGATTTTGCGACAAATTCGATACCAACCGCCACAATGCGTCGCCCGCCAAAGGAGCCGCTCGTTGCGGCGTCGGTTTCGTAATGCAAACGATTTTCGTCGCCGGCACCGGACGTTCGGGCGACAACGGCGTGCCCATCGACAGCTCCGTCGCCAAGTCCCGATTCGTGCACAAAACGCTAGCGTAAATCGCCTCGGAAGGCGGACGCGAGAGCCGAAAGTCCGTATCCACGAACGAGAGCCACAAATCAGACCCCGGCAAGTCCTTGCGCCCCGTGGGAATGCGACGTCCATGCCAAAATGCGCGCGGTGCATTTCCCGACCGATGATGGACAAATGAAAAGAATGGCGCGTACTCGACCTGCTGAGGCTCCCCAGGCGCCGTGGCAGCAACACGCGTCACGGAATGAATCTCCGTCGTCCGCTCACGCCGTGCATCCGGAATCAAACGATATTCGGGACGCGTATGGTCGACCCGCACAGGCTCGGCGCTCTTGGGAAACAAATTGATGATCGGCGTGCATCCCAGCTTCAATGTACCAGGACGAACCGCCACACCACTTGCAGGCTTTTCGTTGAAGAGAATGAGGATTTTTGCCTCGCGCTCCGCAGGAAGCTCGGGCATTTCAATGTCGAAAAAGTAAAACTTTTCGGGAAACGCGAAATGCTCCTGGATCAATCGGTGAGCACGATGCGCGTGCGGAGGATACGGCAAAACATCCTCGTCTGCGTCGAATCCGACGAGACGAATCTTTGCCTCGCGCCAATCGCTCGCCGCATTCGATCCCACGACGAGCACCTTGACCGTGTGCGCGGCCAGCAAATCGTACAAACGTGCGGCATTCATTCCGCCGCCCGTGATGTGAAACCGCAACGAGCGCATGCCAAGCTTGTTCAGCAGCGCGCCACCGGTCGCGATATCGATCCGTAACGCCGCCGCCGCCTGAGACAACAGAAACGCGGGTACGTCGAGCATTTCGGGCGGCACCATCGCCGTATTCTTGATTTCGACGGGCCACAACGTCACCGGATATGCCGTACGAAAATAACAAACCGGGCCAGTCTGGGCCGACGCAAAAAGCGGCGTGTGTTTGTCGATCGTATACCCCGAGCCCAATTTGCTTTCTTTAGGGTCGATCTCGAATCCGGCAATCGCCATCGACGGAATGGGGCACGCCAATTGAGGATAAAGAACGCCGAGCAACGACGTCGTATACAATGGCAGCTCGGCTTCGATTTCCCGAGCGAGCTTGGCCGATAAAAATGCAAATGCCTCGATCAGCCGTTCGACGTGTGGATCCGCCGAAGCTTGGCCGGACAAATTGAGCCGAGCACCAATCTTTGGGTAATCCTTGGCAAAATCCGCCCCACGCTCACGCAAATACGCCAACTCGCGTGCGTACGTGTCCAGGATTTCGCGATCCGGCCCCGATTGCGTCATCGACTCCCCATTTCGAGCGGCGCTTCGAACGACAGCGGCTCACGCACTTCATCGGTCACGATCATCGCCGTGAGCGCCACGACGAGGCGCGCATGAATCCCCGCATCTTCACGCCGTTTGATTTCCACATGCACTTGCTGCAGCCGCGGCTCGTACGCCTCGATGGTTCTTTGCACCAATCGCTGCAAACGACGCAATTCCTCCGGCACGAGCGTACGACCACCATGCTCCAGGTCGGGTAGACCGTAATCGATGACCGTACGCTGACGACTAAGTGCCTCGTCGCCCGTAATGGGACAACGTGTGCTGAGGATTCGACCCAGCTCGCGAGCCACGGATTGACGCAGCCCCGCGCGATCAAGTGTGCAATAGGGAACGGCTTCTTGCCTGCGGGAAGGGTTTTCGTCGACCAACCGATCGAAGAGACAAACCCTGCCTGCACTCGGGGAACCCCACGCATCTGCCATTTTGTCGTTCCCTCGAGACTCCGTTGGGGCGTCGTAAAAAGCACGCCCCAATCAGACAAACCATCGTGCAAGAAGCGATCAGAGCTTCTTGTTTTCCTCGAGCGACCAGCCGGCTTCCGCCTTGCCCTTGGCTCCACCGGGCGCGGGCGCGCCTTGCTTCGCGTACGACCACTTGATCTTGCGGTAGTTGAACGTGACCGTCTCGACAGCGCGATCGCCGCCACCACCGATCGAAATGCTCGTGAGGATCACGTCTTCCATGGTGATGGTGTAGTACTGGACATCCGGACCATCGGCTTTGTCGGCCTGGAAAACCGTCAGCTCGATCTTCTTGATGTCGTCACCACCGGTGCACTTGAGATTCAGCACCGGGCTGGTGACGTCGAGGTATTTGGTGAACGTGAAGTCCTGATGGACGGCACGGCCGTGCGCACGGGCC
>CAZETM010000129.1:0-16617 GCA_964514885.1 uncultured Polyangium sp.
CTTTCGCGTGTGGCAATCGATTTGACCGAGCCTATGGCAAGTGTGCAGCTCGACGTAACCGTCGAAGGAGCCACCACTGCGCGCGAGGCCAAAAACTCTGCACCGATTGCAATGAGCCCGGATGGCGCCGAGGTATGGTCGGTATTCACCGATTCCAATATGGTCGGTGTCGTCGATACGGCGACCAATAAACGCGTGGCGCAAGTCGCAGTACCCGGAGGACCGGTAAGCATTGCGATTTCTCCCGATGGCGCGCATGTCTTGGTCGCGAGTCATTTGGGCAATACGGTGACGGTGATCGACCGGCTCAGTCGACAAGTCATTCAGACGCTCGGTGCCAAAGAAGGTCTGGGCAAAGAGCCTCAGCACATCGTCATTGCACCGGACGGGACGCATGCATTCGTGAGCCACTATGTCGACGACACGGTCGTGCGTTTGCTTCGTCGAGGAAATCGTTACGAGATTGACGGTAATGCCGCGGTAGGACGCAGACCGGCGGGGCTTTCGGTGTCGCCGGATAGCGCGCAGGTGTTCGTAGCGCATTACTTACCACGAGGAAGAGTTCGAAAAAACGAAGCGTGGGTGAGCATCATAGATGCCGTAAACATGAACGTAGCGCAAGATGTAGCGTTGCACGACAACTACAATGAAGATCGAGCGAAGTGTCTTGCCGATGTGTTTGGTGTCAATCCGGCGCGAGTGACGATGGAGAGTGTGGCGACTGCTTTGGCAGGGGTATTTCTTCACCCGTCGGGCAGCACAGGGGTGGTGCCGGGCATGCGCGTTTCTCCCGTGCCGGTCATGGAGCTTGGGCCCAACCATCAGGATCTGGGTGCGTTTACGAATGGCCCACCAGGGCGATTCTCCCCGGCGTTCTTCTTTTTCTTGGATTCGCGAGTGCCAAGCAATGTCGATCTGCTGAAGGCCCATGGAATGTTGGACATCCCGAATGTGAATCTTGATCTGGCGAAATGCGCGGACTTCGAGTTGGATGTCGAATTCACGTGGGCCACCGATCTCGATGCTGACCATCAAATCAATCCGGGTGTCGCAAACCCTAACGGCAACGCTGGATTGAGTGAGCACGGACGCATGGACTTCGTGGCGTTCACGCGTGGTGCTCGACGGCTTCTGGGACTTTCTTCGCTGTCGGATGAGATTGCGGTTTACGACGCTGCGACGTTTCATCCGGTGACCAGGAAACATTTTATGCTGTCCGGGGCAAACCCGCACGGCATGGTCATTTCCTCCGACAGCAAGCGTGCATATGTCGCATACCGCAATTCGGCGTACGTTTCGGTGCTCGACACTTCCGCCTATGCAAACGAGCTTCCAGAACCATCGTACGTGCCCTTCCAATTGGCGCAAATTCCAGACCTTGGTGCGTCTCAGGCCGTGACCACTTCGCGTTGGTTAGTCCGCACTATAACGGATGTCCCCCAATTGCCCGCGTTGCAAGAAGTCGCACAAGTGTCGCTCGTCGACGCCGATCCGTTGCCGGAAAGCGATCGACGCGGCCGCATTCTTTTCGACTCGTCGAGCCCCATCAAATACCCCGAATTGAGCTCTAGTCGGCAGGCTGCATGCGCAACATGCCATCCTGGTGGTGGGTCCGATGGCTCGGGATGGCCAACGGTGGAAGGCGAACGACGAACGATGTCGCTGCGCGGTGGCGTTGCGGGACGTGGCTGGCTTCATGCTTCCGCAACGCATCAAGATACGATGGACTTCGCTACGACCATTGTAGAGCAACGGCTCGGTGGAATGCCGGATGCAATGACATCGGATACTCTTGCGAAGTATGTGGCGTTCGGTATTCCCAAATTGCAGGGACCGACGGTGGACGAGGCGCTTGCGGCTCAAGGCGAAAAGATCTTCGCTGCGAAATGCTCAGGGTGCCATTCCGGCGCAAAATTCGACAGCGGCGCGGCCGATCCAAATCATCCACTCGGCGGTGGTTTGGACAGCGGTCCGATCCTCCATGATGTCGGGACGAAAACCGATGCTGCGGGCATGTTGTTCGGTACTTTCTTCGAGTCGATCTTCCCGCCCACCCAAGCGGAATTCCTCAAGCTCGTGCGTGGCGACCGAGATCTCGGCGCAGGGGATCCGCTCCAAACGATGCTTGATTTCGAGCAGCGTCCCGACCGTTTGGCGGGCCAGTTCAAAGCTCCCAGCCTCGTCGGCGTCTGGGACCAAGTCGTCTTCTTCCACGACGGTCGCTACGACAAGCTCGAAGATGTCGTCGGCTATCTCAATACGCAGCTCAGCTTGAACATGACCGCCGACGATCAAAAAGCCGTCGTCGAATACTTGAAGACGCTCTGACGGTCTGCAAATGGCAAAACCCCGCCGCCCGTGATGACCGAGCGGCGGGGTTCTTGTATTTCACTTACAAACGACGTTCGGCTCGAACCCGCACTTGCCTGCGAGGCAATCGAGGTCGCCTATGCAGTCGTTCATATCGGCAACGCACGCCCCGCCCTCGGCGATGTCTTTGGCGCACTTCATCGTAGCGGCATCGCAATACGCGTACTCGACGCAATCGCTGTTATCGGCGCAATCGGCGCCCACGACGCCCTTCGTCACGCACTTCAACGTCATGGGATCGCAGACGTCGTCAAAGCGGTCGCAGGGGTAGAAGCTATCCGGATTGCATGTCGCGCCGGTTGCTGCAGGCACGTTGCATGTGCCCATGCCCGTTTGGAAGTCGAGATCGCAATAAGATGGCGATTTGCACGCGTCGAAGGCGTTACAGGATGCTCCCATATCGACTTTGGCCGCGCACGTCGTGGGATTGAACATCGAGTCCATTTGGCAATATGCGCCCGCCTCGCATTCCACGTCCATCCCGGCGCACGATTCACCGATTTTTGCGGGCGGAGGCGGCGCAACCGTCGCCGTACATTTGCCCGGACAACACTGCATCATGCAGGCCGGATCTGTTTCACACGTATTCGATTTGCATTGCTCGTCATCGAAACAATCGCCACCGTCGGCAACGGTTCCTTCGAATACGTCGATGCACGATTGTTGGGCCGAGTCGCTCCCGCTTTGCGAAGCCTCCGAATACGTGCACACACCAAAGCCCGCGAATGCAGCAAGGCATACATCGACCTTCTCCGGATGGTAGATGACGGTTCCGTTTTCGACGTAAGCTTTCATCTCGTCGATGTCGAACTGCGTCGAAGCCTTGCATTCCGCGAGAGACTCCGCGCGACGGCATTCGACGCTGCCCGCACAGAGTGTATCGAGCAACTTTGCAGCAAGCTGGTCGAGCGTGAGCGACCCTGAGCCCCCGCCGCCCTCACCGCCTTCGCCGCCACCGCCCCCGGTGTTGTTATTGTTATCGCTCGGGCCGCAGCCGATGGCCGCAAGCGTCGAAGCCAAGAAGATAGCGCTGATCGTTTTGGTGTAAGTACCCATGAATTGGGACCTACACTGAGTCATTGCTGCTGTCAAGGTTCACCTGCTCGCAAGGCGGACATTACCCGTCCATGGTTCGTGGTTTCGTATAGACAAACTAATGCAATGAACTCATGCGCCGACCGGAACGCCGCGGCAAACTGGAGCGCAATACGCATGACCGCCAGTGGCGGATCAGAAAAAACACGCGGCAGGTGGCGCAGAGCGTATTCATGTAACATGGTGAGTTCGTGGCCGTCCACGACGAGGAGCTGACTACGCGTGAGCAAAAGCCCGTGACCGGCTTGCGTTACCGCATTCTTGGCGCGTCGTTCGTGCTCATGATGGGCGGTCGGATCGTCGGAGCTGCCCTGTCTCCAATGTTCCTCGCGCACGCGCCGCTCGGTTTGCTCGTCTTGAGCCCCGTCATTGGGCATCTCGTCATCGTGGCCGCGCTTTCCGAGCCAATCGCGTATTACTCCATTTCGTTGACCATTTCAATCTTTCATTGCATGCTCGGGTTTCTTCTCGGGCGGATGCAAGGCCCCTTGATTATTCAATTTTTATTGCGGCGCGGAATTGCCACCGAAAGCCGACTCCAGCGCCTTCTCGCGCCTTTGCGCGTTTCCGCCCCATTGCTGGTATTCGCCATTCCCGGGCCCATTGTGTGCGCTCTCGCGGGAGCTTCCGCCGTCTCTCGACGCGCGTTTTTGCCAGCGCTCGTTGGCTCACAAGTGGTGTGGGTCGTTCTTTGTCGACTTTCCGGTCAGGCAATGCTCGGTTGGATCGCCACCACGCGAGCCGGGATCATGCGTAACGCCATTCCGTTGACGCTGGTCACCACGCTGATCGTCGCGTTCCTTCATTTTCGTCGCTCACCTCGTGACAAGGCTCCTTGAGCGGCGACGGACACGTGCATTTCCCCTTTCGCTCCTGCGACCGATGCGCTACACGTTGCCCGAAGGATTGACGCTCGACCGATGGCTGCTCACGACATTTCGTTAGCCGATGTAACGCAAGACATTGCGGGGGCCGTGCCCCCCGACTTGGTGCTCCGCTGGAACGACTCCGACAAATCACCACAAACGCACGCTAGATTGCTCCAACCGTACCTCGTGCGGGGAACCATCGTTTCGAGCGACGCGGCGGGTCTATCGAAACTCACCCAACAATTGTCGCTCCCCGAAGTGATGAAGCTCGTTTCCGAGCCGAAGGAGCTTCTGCACGCGCTGGGAAAGGCAATTGGTGGTCAAGCTATCGGAGTATGGGCGGCGGACAACGCGCAAATGTTTTTCCGGTCGCCGATTGATCCGGCGCTCGTGGTGGAGCAAATGCTTGCGGTGCAGCAACGGGGCAAAACGTTGCCCGTCAAAATCGGCATTGGTATTCATTTCGGCGAGTGTGTCAGTGTTGCCGGCGGGCTTTTCGGCGCCGACGCCGATTTCATCGAACACATCGCCGAGGATGACACGAAGGGTGGCGAAATCGTCGTGTCGCGACCAGTCTACGCCCGGCTGAGAGAGTCACTACGCACGACGGCCTCGCTGCGTGAAGACCTTGCCGACCGTGGTTCATTATGGTCAATCGTCGACTGCAATGAGCCTGTTGCCACCGTCGAGGGAGCCGACATTCGTTATCCCATGCCTTTCGGCGAAGCATTCTTCAAAAAACTCCGCGAGACATCCATCGAGGCGCTGGCCAGGGATTCGTTCGACGATTATCGACGCGCCACGACGGTAGCATTCATCAAAATCAACCGCCCTCACCAATCGCTGCTCCTGAATGCTTTTACTGAAATGTCGCTGGCTGATCTGTCCATTCGGCGCGTTGCATCCTCGTATCGAGCCGATGTCGTCAAATCCACGGGATCGTTGGCTATTGTGCTGTTCGACGACGTGCGTGAAGGGATCAGGTTTGCTCGTGAGGTCGTACGGACGAATCAATCGCTCGGCATCAATGCTCGCGTGGGGCTCGCGAAAGGCGAAGTATTTCTGTTTCCGCTTGCAAATGGTGGGCGCGAGATTGCCGGCAATTCCGTGAACATTGCCTCCAAGCTGTCGGAAGATGCCGGAATCGATGGCATTCTCGTCGAAAAATCTGCCGTGATCGAGGACGTCGCCCGGTTTGGCCGGCCCTTTGGGCTCACCATTTCCGGCGTGAGCCTCGAAGGCTGTGTCATCCAGGCTTGAACATGTCGCAACGCACGATGAAGCATTCGCGACCCTGACGAACGCTCAGCGCTGGAGCGCTCGTGGCCGGTCGTTTGCAACGTGACGGCTAGGTCTGCAAAATCCTATCGACACCGGTCGTCGATTCGTGCAAACATGTTCGCGATTGCGCCGAGATGGCGCTCGGAGATAAGCACGATGGCACTCAAGGTGGTAGGCGCTGGATTTGGGCGGACCGGAACACTGTCCCTCAAAAATGCCCTCGAGATGCTGGGCGTCGGACCCTGTTATCACATGGTCGAGGTGTTCAAGAATCCTGGGCATGCGGATCTGTGGAGCGCAGCGGCGGATGGCCCTTCCGATTGGGACAAACTTTTTGCCGGATATGGGTCCACTGTCGATTGGCCTTCGACTTCCTTCTGGCGGGAGATTGCGGACCATTACCCCGAGTCCAAAATCATTCTCACGGTCCGATCGACGGAATCGTGGATCAAAAGCGTGCAGAACACGATTTTTCAGGCCATAAACGCGCCGGCCCCGGAAGACAATCCCATTGCTGCTGCGCAAGTCCACATGGCGCGTAAGCTGGTCGCAGAACGCACGTTTGGCGGCAAAATGGACGATTCTGCTCATTTGGGCGCTGTCTACGAACGACACAACGAAGAAGTGCGTCGAACCGCGCCCGCCAGTCGCTTACTCGTCTACGAAGTGCGCGAAGGCTGGGAGCCGCTATGCAAGTTCCTCGGGCTGCCCGTCCCGGCAGCGGAATTCCCCCGGGTAAACTCGACCGACGAATTCCTCGCTAACTCGGCCGCCCGACGCGCAGGCGGCGCACCGTCAGCTCATTGAAGCACTTATAGAACTACCGCGGCATCAACACATCTGCAGTGGGCAGATATCGCGGTGGTCGGCGGGCTTTCGTGGCCTGCTCGTAGGCGAACGCAATTTTCAGCAGCAGCGGTTCGCTCCACGGTCTTCCAATAAAAGAGATTCCCACCGGCAAACCAAAGGCATAACCCGCCGGCACGGTGATGTGCGGATAACCCGCAATGGCCGGTGCGGTTGAAGCTCCAAACCCGGGGCTATCACCATTCACGAGGTCGATGAGCCAAGGAATCGATCCCGTAGGTGCCACGAGCGCGTCCAGCTTCTGACCATCGAGCGTTGCATCGAGCCCGTTCGTTTTGACCAGCTCGCGGCATTTTTCGAGCGCCTTTTGGTAATCGCTGCTGGAAAGATCACCTTTCTTTTCCGCATCCGCAAAAAGCTCTTGACCAAAATAGGGCATCGTTTGATCTCGATGTTTTTCATTCCAGGCAATGAGTTCGCCCAGCGACCTGACCGGCGTGCGTTCACTCACCGTGGTCAAGTAAGCATTCAAAGTTGCTTTGAATTCGAAGAGCAGTACTTCGAGTTCGTTTTTCCCGATCTCATCGGTAATGAAAAAATCCGCGGGATCTACGATTTGCGCTCCGAGAAATTTCAAATCCTCGAGCGCTTCTTTCATGAGGTGGTCGATATGGTCATTTTTACCCAAAAAACCTTTCCGCATGACTCCAATGCGTAACCCCTTGATGCTTTCACGCCCGAGAAATTGCGTGTAATCGCGGTGGCCGCGGCGTGCTCCTTCTTCGCTCAGTGGATCTCGCGGATCTGCACCGACGAGCGCGCCGAGCAAAATGGCTGCATCACGAACCGTGCGCGCCATGGGGCCCGCAGTATCCTGGGTTGATGAAATGGGAATGATGCCCGCGCGACTGACGAGGCCAACGGTTGGTTTGATTCCCACGAGCGAAGCAACTGACGACGGTGAGACAATCGAGCCATCGGTTTCCGTGCCAATCGCTGCTGCCGCAAGGCTTGCTGCCGTCGCGGAGCCTGAGCCGGAGCTCGAGCCAGATGGGCTGCGATCGAGCGCATAAGGATTACGACATTGTCCCCCTCGGCTGCTCCAACCGCTGCTGGACTTCGTCGACCGAAAATTCGCCCATTCGGACATGTTTGTCTTGCCAAGCAAGATTGCGCCGGCGCTGCGCAGGCGTGCGGCTACCGTCGAATCCTTGGCGGCAATCGATCCTGCCAGCGCGAGCGAGCCCGCGGTCGTCGTCATTTTATCTGCGGTATCGATATTGTCCTTGAGCAGAATTGGAATCCCATGCAGCGCCCCACGCGGGCCTTTCGCGGCTCGTTCGCGATCGAGCTCATCGGCCGTGCCCAACGCATCCGGATTGACCTCGAGCACTGCACGAAGCTCTGGGCCCTTTTGATTCATCGCTTCAATTCGGGCAAGATACCTCTCGACGAGCGAGCGCGATGTTTCTTCGCCGTTTCCGAGGCGGCCTTGCAGATCGGAAATGGTCAATTCCGCAAGGTCTGCCCCCGGAAATGGGCCTGCCGGTGAAGTCGCTGGGGTAGGCACCGATGGGCGCGGCTGTTCATTGCCGGCACAGCCCGCAAGCAATGCTGCTCCGGCAGCGAGAAACACGCGACGATCGAGGTCCAAGCGAGGGGATTTCGAATTCATGGTCAGCTCGGGGCGTGAGCACCGTAGTGGAAAGCGTTGTTTTCAGCAAGCGTCAAAACGACGCGTCGTCGTGCGCATGCACGCCGATCCAAATCAATCGACGTTCAGCTCCCAAATCGTGCCTTCGGCGTCGCCCACCACGAGTTTGCCCGCGGCTGTGGCCATCGTCGTGATGGGTTTGTCCCACTGACCTAGGTGCACGTTTCGTTCGAGGTCCCATAAGTCCACGCATTGGCCACCCACGGCCACGACGTTTGGCCGGACGAACATGGCCAGGCCCGCGCCCTCAAAAGGCGACCCACGACCCTGGGCGGGCGAGCCTGCGGCGTCAAGAGCTCGTGCAGGCTGACCATCTTTCCACGTGCGCACGTCGGTTACGCCAGCCGTTACAATCCACGACGAACCGGGATCTGCTGCAATGGCCAGAGGAGCTGCGCGCAGATGCCTGGATGCTTTGACTTTGCTGCCCGAAATATCCCAAATCATCAAGCTGCCGTCCATGAACAACGTGGCGACGCCTTTGCCCCCATTTCCCGAGGCAACCATACAAATGCCGTCGCCGTCATGATTGCTCCATCCTTGCAGTTTGCCCGTGACTTTGCCGGTATCCAACTGCCGAATAGTGATTTTTCCGTTCATGTCGCCAAGCACATAACGCTCGTCGTCAATGAGCGCGACATGAACGGGAAACCCGCTGATCTTGTGTACCTTCTCTTTGCCCGTATCGAGATCCCACAAGGTGAGGGGCGTATATGCATTGTGCGCGGCGCACAACGTGAATGCTCGTCCGCCGGGCATGGGCACCACGAGCCCCAAACCATCGTCAGGATTCAGCGTCGAGCACGGCTTTTTCATGCTCTCCCACGCATCGTACGCCCGCACCTCGAATTCGTCGACGACGAGCACGTGTTTGCCATCGAGCGACAATTCGACACGCACATTGCCGAGTTTATCCATCTCCGTCTGGTGTTTGCCCTTCCAAACGGACACCGTCCCCGCCGCGTGGGCGCACAACGTCTTTCCGTCCTGCGCCAGATGCAGCGATTCAATCACGCCGTCCATTTTGTGTACGGCTCGCGCTTGCAGGGCCTTGGTGCCGCGCACGAGACTCGGTCCGCGCGTTTTTTGCGCTGCGAGCGCATTCTCGAGCAGCCTCGTCAATTTTGCAGAAAGCTTTTGTTTCTTGAGCGATTCGAGCGCTGGTAAAAGCTGCGGATCCGCGTGTCGATTCAATACTTCGAGCGCAAGCTCCCGCTGTTTTCCCCCAAGCGCCTTCGCGAGCCATTCACGCGCGGCAGCGCTGCCTGCCTCGAGCGACGCCACCATTGCATCCTCGACATGCCGGCTCACCGATGGATCGTCTGCGAAACGCGCGAAAAAATCGAAACTACCGGCTGGGTCGTGACGCGCGAAAATGCCAATGACGAAGTACCAGGAACTCTTGCGAATATGTCCCGTTTCGATACGCGCGCGCAAAGGTTCGAGAATGTGCGTACCGAGCGTTCGTTCCGCTGCGGCAAGCGTCATGTGATCTCCCAGGCTCCACCAATACACGGCAACCCAAGGAATCTCCGGTCGCGCGGGCCAAAAATGCTTGCAAAGTGTTTCCACTTCGCTCCAGCGTTGTGACATGCGGCATGCGGTCGCGCGCAGGATGGCCGGCAGGTCGTCAGGGCCGAATTGGGCAAGCCTTTCTTTGACGTTAAATGAATTGAGGTCAAACGAATCACCGCTCCGCTGGGCAAACATCGGATTCAGCGCCGTTTTCGCGCGATTCAAAGCGTCCACGGGCACCGCCGCCATCGCCTCGATGAGCGCCGGCAATGGCCCGGGGCGCGACAAACAGAATTGGCGTAAGGCGTGGGCCTCGTCCACGTCCGCCAGGCGTCGAGCAATCTCGATGGTGCGCGGGTGGTGATGCACGCCGGCAAGCAGATCCGCCACAATGTCCGGCCTGAGCGCACTCGAGTGCTGATCCACCAGGTCGAGGCGATCTTCTTCGGACAAACCTTGCCAAAGCGCTAGCACGCCGAGCGATACCGTCTCGTCTTTGGAATCGAGCAGCGGCATGGTTTTTATGGCGCGCGCTTTCGTGGCGTCTAAAACGGCAATGGCGCCTTCGATTTGACTTGGATCGTCGAGCATTTTTTCGAGCGCTTGTTGTCCGTCGTCCCCCATGGCTCCAAGCGTTTTGAAGAGCGGCTCGCGTTCGAAATCCCACCCCTCGGCTTTGGGCGTTTCGCAAATGAGTTTTTCCAGCGCATCCGCGATACGCTTCGTGGGGAAAAGTTGGAGTGGCCAGAGTTTGTCGCGCCAATTCTCTTTGTTCTGCAAATGCTCGAGCAGCATCTCTTCACGAATGGCCGGATCCACCGTGTCGAGCACGTCGCGCAATCCCGTCGTATCGTGACGCAACATAGCTTTCGCGAGCGGTATCCATGACTCGGGCCAGGTCAGTTTGTCTTGGGCGCGAATGCGGGCGAGCGCTCCGACGTGACGGCCTGTCCGAGCAGAAATCCAATGTCCTTTTTTCGCATCTCGCAGCATGTCCACCGTCCGCTGCTCCAAAAACGGAACAATCGCTTTGCCGCGTGATGCGAGCCATTCGGTGGTGCGTTGGTCGGGCCAAATCATCTTTTCGACGACGAGCGATATTTGTGCAGGCGTAGCGTGCGCGACGAGTGGGTCGAGCGTTGCCGGATAAAGCCCCACCTCTTTGACTTTGCCCACGTCAGCGAATACAGCCCGCGCAAACGTGGCGTGGTCCCACACGCGCTCCCAACCATTGAATTGAGGTGTGCAGTCAGGCCACGATCCCCGCCAAAGATAGGCCTGGCCAAATCGATGCAATGCATCGGCAGGCATAGCCGCTGCCTGAATGAGCCCGCGACGCGCCAATGCAAACAGCAGCGCCGATCCCGCCGGCTCGGACACGTCCGCCCATTCTAGTGGCGTGCGATCGGTCGCAGATGCCAGGAGTTTGTCCAGCATGACCTCGAGCTCTTTGCTCCAGCCGTAATACGCGAGCCCATCGACACGCTCAGTCCACTGCTCGAACCAAAACAGGTTCGCTGCTTTGAGCTGCCTGAGCAACGACACGAAGTCGTTACCATCGAAATGCCCCGGCGTGAGCATCGCAAGCACCGCTCGCTCCTGGCCGACCAACCCTCCTTTGCCGTCACGCACGAGCTGCCATAACGCATCGCCAAGACGTTCGACATCGCCCGACGCAGCGGCGGGCAGGGTGTCTACACTCGCGCGGTTCTTTCCGCTCGTTATGCGGCCGATGAGTTTTTCGAGTTGCGGTGCAAGGGTCGCGGCATCCATCGGCGGCATCGTAGTCGAGGTACGCGGCAGATGGCAAGTGTTCTCAGACAAACGGCGTCTTTTTTCTTGGCTCGAGGTCGGTCAAGGCTCACAGCGAGGAACCAAATCGACACCCCCGAAAAATGCATCCACCAAAAGCGACATTGCTTCGGCATTTTCTGGTGGCCCACACTTGAATGCCTGCACAGGTAATGGCTTTGCCTCGAGCATCAGGCGCTGCTCGCGAAAGTATCGAAGCGCAAGCTCTGCGGCGTACTCTTTCCCGCTCCCGCCGTCGATGAACGCATAAAACTTACCATTCATCGTCGTGTCGGTGGGAGCGTAGGGCCCTAGGCAACGTTGGTTTGATTTGCACGTGGCCAGAATGCGTTTTTCAATCGTTGCAAGCACGCGGGCGGAAAAGCTCTCTTGCCAGGCGTCATTCAAGTGAAAAATCTCGTGGAATAGCGTATCTCGAACGGCTTCCGCGTTGACATTCACGGCGCCCTGGAGATTGTATCCAATGTTTCGACTCACCGCGAACGCGCTCGGGGTGCCGCCTTCTTCGGTGTAGAAAAATCGAAAATCAAGCGGCCTGTCGCGCATCTGAATCGGTGTCTTCTGTCTCTTGGCCAACTCGGCGAAGAACCGCGCATACTCCGTCATCGCATCGACGATCCACTGCAAATGCTGGCGATTTTTTCCAATCGGACGCGCCGGCTTGAGCAACACCTTTTTGCCTTTGCCGTCTTGCGACGTTTCTTCCGGTAACAAACCCGCGAGCGATCCCGTCTGCTCGTAAAGCTCGAGCGCCAGTTTCTTTGCATCGCGCTCGTCAGCATATCGGAGCGAGATCAAACAACGAATACGCGTTACCTCGCCAACCGTTTCCGGGCAAACCTCGCGCAGGTCCGTCGTGCGTAAATGCGTCGCGAGGAACAACACTCGTTCGGCTGTTTCCGCTCGACCCGGATGCGTGGGCGGCAAATGCTCGACAATGGGCGCTGCCATGGGCGGTGGCGGCTCGACAATCGGAGAAGGCGCAGTTGCAACTGCAGGCGTGATTGCGAGTGCCTTGGGCGTTTGTCGTGGTGGCGTCGCACTGCATGCGACGACGGCGATGAGAATTGGAAGCAGCGCAGCCAGACGACCCATCGAGATCATTATCGCCGCGTTATTGGGCGAACTCAAAGCAAATTCAAATGGAAATGAGGCTCCGCGCCGTCGCGCTCGTCCATCATCGTTACACCCGGCTCTTGCTTGACCGCATCCCGTAACGCTTTCTCGAGTTTGCCCTTCATGTTCCACGACCGCACATCGACAGCGCCCGAGCGAAGATGTTTCGATACATAAACACTGCGCGCCATTTGTGCCTCGATCACTTCCTTCAGCGCGCGAATCGTCGCCTTGCGCTTCAGCTTTTTCGCGACAGCATCCCGGTACGCATTGCGAACTTCCATCGCCGCAGCCTTGTTCTCGTAAATTGCGAGGACATCATCACCATGCACCAGCTTGTCGTACATGAGCTGCGCTTGCCGAGCCGGCGGCCGCGTTCCTCCCGTCACCACCAAACGCGATTTCGTCGCCTTGAAATAACGTGCAGCAATGCGTTTCAACTTCTGTGCATTGGAATCCGTCAGGCGAAGGTCCCGCGCAAGGACCTCCATATACATATTGCCCGCGATCTTCTCTAATGGCTCGTCCTTACCAGCCGAGCTTTTTGCAATACGGAATTTTTTTACGTCGCCGTGGTCAGCACAAACGCTGCATTCTCCGGCAACCTGCGGACCGCTCTTTACTTCGACATCGAGGTTCTCGACGGTACCGTCCGCTGCCGTCAGCTCGATACGTACATCGATTGGTTTGTCATAACCGCTCTTCAATTCGACGTCGTATGCGGTCTCGTCATCCTTGTCGTCCGCATTCGCGCTCGCGTCGCTTTCCGTGCGCGTACACGTGCGTAGCTCGATCTGTTCGTAACCTTTGCCCCCTGAACGCCACGCTGAACACGTGCGGGCTTCTTCGGCACTTGCTGCAGCGGGCCCTGCGGCGACCGCGAAGAGCACAGCGATCGCAAATCCCCCAGCGTTCGACCATTGCAGCGTATTGCGCCCCAACTTTTCACTTTGCCACAGACCGTACACGACGACTCCTCTTCTTCGCGACTGTTCAGTAAAAAAAAGCGGTACAGATGTTCCTGTCCGCGGTGCCACGCCTTCGACGTAGCGTCAAGGAAAACGTTACACCTCACCCCGACCCTCTCCAAAATCGCGAATCCGTCGGCACTTGGAGAGGGAGAGAGTCTCACCGCTCAGAAACAAATTTTGATGTGGTACGTGCCGTTGCGCAGCTCAGCGTGTACGGTTTCGCCGCTCTTCTGGAAAATAGCCATCATCGGCTTGTTTCGTCCGAGCACGTTCGCGGAAAACCCAGCGAGACCCCGAGCTTTGCCAATCTCGATCATCCGCCGCATGAGCACCGTGCCAATTCCATGGTTCTGGTGGTCGTCAAGAACGACAAACGCAATGTCGGCTAGGAGCGTGGCCGGATCCACGTCGTACCTCGCCATGCCAATGATTTGTTCACAATCGTTTTCCATGCGCGAAACGACGAGCGCCATGTTGTGTTCGTAATCAAGGTTCACCAGCTCGGTCATCTCCTCGTGCTGATGCGCTCGCTTGTGCGTCATGAAGCGCCGGTACGTGCTTTCGTTGGACAAGCGGTAAAACAAGTCTTTGAGCGCGTCTTCGTCGGAAATGCGCGCCGGGCGTAGGAGCACCGTGTCGCCATTCGGGAGTTTCTCCTGCCGTGCCTCTTCCCACGGATATGCCGCCTGCACGACGACTTGGTCCGGAAAAACGTATTTGCGCTGCTTGGCAGCCACCAGCAAATCCGAACGATGATCCGGATGCGCGATTTCAATGAGCGCCAGTGCCCTTTGGCGAATATTCTTGCCCCACAAATCGACGACGCCGTATTCCGTCGCCACGTAATGCACGTCCCCGCGGCTCGTGACCACCCCCGCGCCCGCGTCAAGCACCGCGGCGACTCGACTCACCGTTCCGTTTTTCGCCGTCGACCTCATCGCAATGATGGGTTTGCCCCCGCGGCTACGAGCTGCCCCGCGAATGAAATCCACCTGCCCGCCAATACCCGAGAAAAACTTTCCCATGAGGGTATCCGCTGCGACCTGACCCGTGAGATCAATCGCTAGCGCCGCATTGATCGCCACCATCTTGTCGTTTTTGGCAATCACGAAGGGATCGTTGGTAAAACTCGACGGACGCATCTCGATGAACGGATTGTCATCCACCCAATTGTACAAATCTCGTGATCCAATGATGAACGACGTGACGATCTTTCCAGGAAGCAGCGTCTTTTTACGGCACGTGATTACTCCCTTTTCCACCAAACGCTTGACGCCATCGGAAAACATTTCCGTATGAATGCCAAGGTCGTGATGATTTTCGAGCACCGTCAACGTCGCATCGGGAATCTTGCCAATGCCCATCTGCAGCGTCGCCCCGTTCGGTACGACGCTCGCTATGTGCCTGCCAATCGCCAAATCCACGTCGTCCAGCGGTTCCGCCAAATGCTCGTGCAGCGGCGTATTCACCGGAATAAGACGCGTGAGCCGATCCACGTGCACGAACGAATCACCATGCGTTCGTGGTACTTGCTCGTTCACTTCGGCAATCACGAGATCGGCTGTGTCGAGCGCGGAACGGGTAATGTCCACCGAAACTCCGAGACTGCAATACCCATGCGCGTCCGGTGGAGAAACCTGAATCAGCAACACGTCGATGCGAATGCGACGCGAGCTGATCAATGCAGGAATTTCCGATAAAAACACGGGCATGAAGTCGGCACGGCCTTCGTGAACCGCGTCGCGCGTATTCGCACCAATGAAAAATGCCGTGTGGCGGAATCGCTTCTCGAGACCAGGTTTGACGTAGGGCGCTTGGCCAAGCGTCATCAAATGCATGATTTCATTGTCGGCCAAATGATCGCCATGCTCGACGAGCGCATGGACGAGCTGGTTCGGCTCGCATGCATGCGACCCAATCATGATGCGACGGCCCGGCTGAATGAGCCTTATCGCGGCTTTCGGCGTGGTGATCTTGTCCCGATACCGCTCTTGCCAGTTGTTCGAAACCACGCGTCTACTCCTACGGTTCAGCCGGTTGCGCGCGAGTTGTGCCCCGCAAGTCGTACCTCTGCAAGCCTCTTCGGTGCACACGCCAATTTTGCGTCCGTCTCTCAATTGCCACCCGTGATTGCCACCCATGATACGCTCGCCATCGTGACCACGCAGATGCCCGGAGTGGGCGCGATTCTTGGGGGAGACTTCCGCATCGAGCGACAGCTCGGCGCCGGAGGCATGGGGGCCGTCTACGTCGCCGAACAACTCAGCACAGGACGTCGCCGCGCGCTGAAATTAATGCATCCCTCGCTCGTGAGCGATGCGAAACTTCGGGAACGTTTCGAGCAAGAAGCACGCGTCGGAGCAAAGATTCCAAGCGATCACGTCGTGCAAGTGATTGCCGCAGGCGTCGACGAAACAACCGGCGCACCGTTCATCGCGATGGAGCTGCTCGATGGCGAAGATCTCGCGTCGACGCTGAGCAGACGAGGTGCACTGTCGCCTGACGAAACGCGAGCAATTCTAGAGCCCATTTGCCACGCGCTCGCTGCAGCTCATGCCGCGGGCGTCGTGCACCGAGATCTGAAGCCGGAAAATATTTTCTTGCTCCACACTCGAGGAACACAACGATCGTTTGACGTCAAACTATTGGATTTTGGCATTGCGAAACTCACGGCCGACGCGCGAACGATGCTCACGAGCGCCGTTGGTACGCCGCTGTGGATGGCTCCTGAACAGACGGATCCGCGAGCCAAAATCGCGCCGAGCGCTGACGTGTGGTCGCTCGGTCTGTTGGTCTTCATGATCTTGACGGGTCGTTTTTATTGGCGCGTCGCGAGCGAGCTTGGGGTCGGTGTGCAGGCGCTGATGCGCGAAATTCTCTTCGAGCCGCTCGTGCCTGCGTCGGTGCGTGCAGTCGAATTGGGAGTCGCTTTGCGGCTGCCAGTGCAATTGGACCCGTGGTTCTCGAAGTGTGTGAATCGCGATGTCGCGGCGCGTTTTCCCTCGGCAAAAGAAGCTTGGGACGCGCTCGCGCCCGTGCTCGGAGGCGAATTGGCCACGCCCGCGCA
>CAZETM010000130.1:0-12569 GCA_964514885.1 uncultured Polyangium sp.
GGTTCGAGGCGGTCATTTGGCGGTGTCTCGAGCGGGATCGAAACAAGAGATTCGATACGGTAGCGGCATTTGCAGGAGCGCTGTTGCCATTTGCTCCCGCGCGAGCACGCGTGTACATCGAGCGGATTGCACGCGTGATGGGTGTGAATCCCGCAGAGATTGTTGCGCGGCAAGATGAATCGGATTTGCAGGCGACGGTGCCGCTATCGACGCAGCCGCGGTCGCCATTGGCCAGCTTGCCGGGAGCGGGGGCGACCAGTCAAACGGCGGTCGTGGTGTCTGCCGCGTCTTCCTCAGCCGATTTGTCGCCCACGGTTTCTCCGGTAAAACGTTCGAGCCGAGCACCGTTGGTGGTCGGAGCGTTGCTGGTCGTCGCGGTGGGTGGAATCTTTTTAGCATTGCAAGCTTCGGGGTCGTCGAATGGCGCAATGCCCGCTGCAACGCAGGCGTTGCCAGCCGTTTCGGTTGCTCCGGCGACGACCCAAGTGCCTGACGTTTTGCCGGTCGCTGCATCGGCTAAAAATGCGCCTGCCGAAGCTTCTGCGAACGTAGCTCCGACAGCGGTGCCGACGAGCAAGATGCCGCCAGCGGGTGCGACCACAAGACCGACGAGCGCTCCGCCGGCCACGCCTGCGCCGACAAAATCTTACGATTACGACGATGATCGCCGATAAGCCAACGATGATTGTCAAAGTTACAGCAAGTAAAACCATTTCCGAGGGCTGAGCGAATGCGTTTGAGGTCGAATTGTTGGGCAGTCTTTTTGCTGGTGTCGCTTGGTGCCTCGGTGGCGTATGCGGGGCCGGCGGAGGACAAGGCTGCGGCGGATGCATTGTTTCGAGCCGGTCGGGCGCTCGTGAAACAGGGCAACTATGCCGACGGATGTCCGAAGCTCGAGGCAAGCCAAAAGCTCGATCCGGTATCGGGTACACTGCTGGCGCTTGCGGATTGTTATGAATTGAATGGGCAAACGGCGAGCGCTTGGACGACGTTCAGCGATGCGCGAGCGATGGCACGCAAGGCCAATGATCAGAAACGCGCGGACGAGGCTCAAAGACGGGCGGATCTTTTGGAGCCGAAGCTGTCGAAGATCGTGATTGACGTACCGGCGGACAGTCGTGCTGAAGGGCTCGAAGTGCGACGCAATGGAAAGCTCGTCGAGCCGGCGATGTACGGATTGGAAGTGGCCATTGATCCTGGCCCGCAAGCGATTGATGCCACGGCTCCAGGGCAGGAAGTGTGGAGCGCCAAAATTATGGTCGAATCGAAACCCGGGGTGACAAAAATACCCATTCCGTCACTGGTCAAACGCATTTTTGTGGAGCAACACGAAGACAAACCTGTCCAGAACAAACCTCCCGCCGTAGCACCCGTGCAGAGTGGATTTGGCACGCAAAGGACCATTGGCGTGGTCGTGGCCGGCGTGGGTATGGCGGGGATCATCGTGGGATCCGTGTTTGGTGGGCAAACGTTGTCGAAGGTCAATCAAGCTTCCACGTTTTGCAATGCGGATGATCCTCCGAAATGTTCACCGGAAGGTATCGATTTGCATCGGCAAGCCGGCACGTTCGCGAATATATCGAATATCGGCATTGGCGTAGGAGCTGCGGCGCTAGTCGGAGGCATTGTGATGATTGCAATCGCGCCGTCGCGAGCGCCCAAAGCGTCGTCGGCATTTCGGATTACGCCGGCGGTGGCGCCGGGTTTTGGTTCCCTTTCGCTCTCCGGAGAGTTTTGACATGCGTGGAATTCAAGTAATGGGGCTCGTGCTGGTGAGCACGACGGCGATGGGGCTCGGTTGCCAGTTCATTGCGGGCGTACGTACGGACGCTGAACTGGTGGAGCTGGGTGGTGCCGGAAGTGGGGGAATGGGCGGTACTGGAGGAATGGGTGGCACCGGTGGCGACACGACGAGCTCGACCGGCAGCATGGGTGGAGGAGGTACTGGTGGCGCACCCGAGTGCGCCATCGATGCCGACTGTCCCCTTATCGAGTGCACCACGGCAGTCAGTTGTGTCGCGGGGGCGTGCAAATGGACGCCTACGGTGAACGGTGCGTTGGCCAATTCGCAATTGTACGGCGATTGCCTGGACCGCGTATGCGATGCGGAGGGGAACGTCAGCGAGACCCCTGGCGACATGATTAAAGACGCATACGACTGGGGCCCTGAGAATCCTTGTTACGCCAAGGCATGCAATGGCTTCAACACCTCGCCACCCAAAGACGGCGTGACGTGTACGACGTCGTGGGGCAATACGAACGGCAAGTGCAATGCATTGAAGTGTGGCGAATGCGTCGATGATCCGGGATGCGGCATGATGGAGATTTGCCGTGAAGGCCGCTGCATCGCATCCACATGCGAAGGCGGAGTCAAAGACGGCACGGAGTCCGCTGTCGATTGCGGTGGAGCGGACTGTTTGCCTTGCACGGCCGGCAAGGACTGTATCGCCGACACCGACTGCGATTGGAAATGCGATACGGCAGCAATGCCGCCTAAGTGCATTGCCCCGACCTGTTCCGATGGCATCAAGAATGGTGATGAAACGGATGTCGATTGTGGTGGCGCCGCTGTCTGCGGAAAAGAGCTCCCGCCCAAGAAATGCGCCGCGCAGTTGAATTGTCTGTATCCAATCGATTGCGAAAGCGGCGTGTGCAAGACCGGTGTTTGCGAGGTGCGTTCGTGCTTCGACTACACGCAAAATGGCGACGAGACCGGAATCGATTGCGGCGGCACGTGCCCGCCTTGCAGTCCGTGACGAAGTAAGCATCAGCGGTCTTCGCGGCGTGCAAGCTACATTTTTCTCCACGATTGGCCAGGAAAACACGTCGTTGATTTCACGTCGCCTTTGTCGTAGCGTCGCTTCATGTCTCGATCTCCGTGGAAGGCGCTGCTAGCCGCCGCATTTATCGTAACCGTTTCACCTTCGATCCATGCAGCCAGTCCTGCGGTTCAGCAGCGGATGGAAATGCTGCGGCCGGCCATTCCTTCGGTGATCGAGTTTCGCAAGGGTGAAGCGCACACATTCATCCCGACGCTGGAAAAAGCATTGGCGGATTGGGAGCGTTGGCTATCTACTGCGCGGCTCTCGAGTGAAGATCGGGCCGAAGCCAACGAAATGACAGTCGAAGTGCTCTATACGCTTGCGCATGCGCACATTGACGCGGGCAATCTGTCTGCCGCGGAGCCGCTTGCCAAGCGAGCCGTAACTCTGTCTGCGGTTCTGACTCACGCGGATGGGGTCAGAAAACGCGGTTATGCATTGGCGATTTGGGCGCAGGCGCAACGACGACTTGGTGACTTGGTGGGGGCCAGGAAGTCGTTGGAAGACGCGGCGCCTTTATGGAACGAAAGCCATACCTCGTATTGGGACAGCAGCATGATGCTGTTCGAGGTCGCCCAGATGCGGCGCATATTTGGCGATTTCGCCGGCGCTCGCACGTTGCTGTCCAAACTCGAGCTGGCCACGATCAAAGATTCCGTTTGGGTCGAGCGCGCCGCCCTCGATCTCGCTGCTGGCGATTATCACGGCATAGAAGCACGGTTGAAACCCGCTCTCGATGGCATGCGCAATCGCGACGTCACGGAGCCCAATTTGGTCGCTGCATTTGCAGTCCTTGCCGATTACCACCTGGCGCTCGGCGCGCCCGAACGAGCGGAAGAGCCAGCCAAGGAACTGCTCGAACGACGCGAAAAAATGCCTCTGCCCGTTCAGCTCGACATTGCCGATGCATTCATTCGTCTCGGCCACGTTTATCTGGCTTTGGGTGACGTTGGTCGGGCAACGCCGCTTATCGAACGAGCAGCCACGGTGCTCGACAAAGTCACCAGTGGCGGTCACCCGGCACGGATATCGCTTCTTTCGGCGCAAGCGGAAATCGCTGCCCGGAAAGGTGATTTGACGGCGGCGGAGAAATCCTATACCTTGGCATCAGCGATATCGGAAAAAGCGCTCGGAGCTGATAACTACGAAACGGGTCGCCTGCTCGCTCGTTTGGGAAACATCCACGAAAAGCGAGTGGACAAGGACGGAGCATATACTGCATTTTCCCGGGCGTCCGAGATTCTGGAAAAAGCATTGGGCCTGCTCCATCCAGAAACGAGCGCGGCATTGAATGGGCTGGCGCGTAGTCACGTGGCCCGAGGTAATCCTGCGCTTGCATTGCCCGTCTTGAAAAAGGCAATGGACAATCGAGATCGGCATGCCGCCCGAATCTTTGGTTTCGTATCCGAAATGCAGAAAACCCGTACGATGGAGCAGCTCCGGCCGGAAACCGAGTTGGCGATGCATTTGGCGCGGCTGCTTCCCGACAACGAAGACGCGCAGCGCCTTGCCCTCACGGCGGTCTTGCGGCGCAAAGGTCGCGTGCTCGACGGAATGGCCATGAGTCGCGCCGCGCTCAGAGATGCCAATTCGCCCGACGAAAAGATCCTCATGGATCAGATCATATCGTTGCAAAAGCAAATCGTTGCGCTGATCATTCGTGGGCCACAAGGACGCTCCATTGATGACCATCGGGCGGCCATTCGCGAACTCGATGCGCAAAAGCAGAAACTCGAGGCCCAAGAGAGCCGCATGAGCCAGCGGCGATTGCTTCAGGAAAATCCGATTACCATTGAAGAAGTCGCTGCGGCATTGCCCAAAGGCTCGGCACTTGTCGAATACGCGCAGACTGCACCTCCCGATCAGCCTGATTCACTACGATATACGGCCTGGGTTCTATTTCCCGACGCTTCAATGCGTACCGTCGACTTGGGTTTCGCCGCGCCCATTCATACCCTCGTCGAGACGACTCGCCGCGCGCTCGCTAATTCCAAATCGGATCCGAAAGCCCTTGCGCGTAAGCTCGACGAAGCCATAATGCGCCCCATTCGTGATGTGCTTGGAAAAACGCGTTGGCTTTTTGTCAGCCCGGATGGAGATCTCAACCTGGTGCCATTTGGCGCGCTCCGGGACGACTTCAATCATTATCTGCTCGACACATATTCGTTTACGTATCTGACGAGCGGTCGTGATTTGCTGCTCGGGGAAGCGATCGACGCGCCGGAAGAAGGTGGTGCGGAGGCCGTATTGTTTGGCAATCCGGAGTTTGGCGAAAAGAAACTCGGCCGGCGGCGCTTCACCCAACGTGAGAACGAAGCTCCTGCCCGAGGAGCTCGAGCCCTTGATTTGACGCGTGTCAAGTTCACGCCGCTCGAAGGGACCGCAGGGGAAATCGCCGCGATCAAAAAGACGATTCCTTCGGCGCAAGTTTTCCTGGGCGCGGAATCTACGGAGGCGCAGGTCAAAGCGGTGAAGCATCCGCGCATTTTACACCTCGCAACCCACGGGTTTTTCCTCCCGGACAAACCATCCCTCACGAATCCCGATGAGGATGCAGCGGCGTTTCGTACGGACAATCCACTCGTTCGCGCGGGTCTCGCCCTTGCGGGAGCAAACAATCTGCGCAGCGGGGAGGAGGACGGCGTGCTCACTGCATTCGAAGCCGCGGGGTTGGATCTTTATGGCACCAAGCTGGTCGTGCTTTCGGCGTGTGAAACGGGTGTTGGCGAAGCGCGCAGCGGCGAGGGCGTTTATGGTATGCGCCGCGCATTGGCCATGGCGGGAGCAGAAACCACCGTCATGAGCTTATGGCAAGTGGACGATGCCGGCACGCGTGACTTGATGGTTGGCTATTACGATCGTTTGCTCAATGGTGGCGGCCGTTCCGAATCGATGCGTCAAGCCGCCCTGGCGCTCAAAGCTCAACCCAAATACGAGCATCCTTATTATTGGGCGAGTTTCATTGTTTCTGGCGATGGCACGGCATTGTCTGGAAAACAAATTCCCCCCGCACCGTCCCCGGTCAATCCTGGGCCACGAGGATGCGCGTGCGAAATCCCAGCAGACCCGAATTCAGATTCACCCGCTCCGCACCTGTTCGTCGTATTGGGCGCCATTGCCGGTATGCGCCTTTCTCGTAGGCGCAACATGCAATTGGCGGCAGTGTGAAGCAGGTGATCAACCTGATCGACTCGGCCAAGTGCGAATTTCGGTGATGATTGCCCGGGATAGAGTAACATACCGCGCATGACGTTCTCGCCCGACACCTACAAGCGTGCGCTCGAAGTTGCTGCGACGGCGCACTCCGCCCAAAAAGTGCCCGGTTCTGAGCATCCTTACGTAATCCACGTGGTGACCGTCGCGTGCGAAATCCTCGCCGTCGCCTCGCTCGATTCGTTCGACGTCGACTTCGCGGTCACTTGCGCGCTGCTTCACGACACCATCGAGGACACGGGAATGCTGGAGGCGGAAATCGAGCAGCAATTTGGAGCGCGGGTGGCACGTGGCGTGCGAGCGCTCAGTAAAAACGCGCAATTGCCCAAACCCGAACAAATGGCTGATTCGCTCGCGCGTATTCGGAACGAGCCGCGTGAGGTGTGGATGGTCAAGCTCGCTGACCGCATTACGAATCTTTCCGAGCCGCCGCATTATTGGTCGCGTGAAAAGCGTATTGCGTATCGTGAGGAAGCGCGTACGATTCTCGCGGCTCTCGGGAGGGCATGTTTGCCTTTGGCTAATCGCCTAACGGAAAGAATTGAAACGTATAAGTCTTTCATCGGTGACGCAACGTAGAAGATATTGGCGCAAGCACATTTTGAATGTAGACCGCGATATCGGTTGGTTATCGAAGTGCTTATTGAACTGCTGGCGGTATTTTGACATCCGCGTCGAGGTCTGCTCGAATGAGCGGCTTCGATGGATCGACGCTATTTTTTGCATGCCGCGGGGACGTTGCTGCTGGGTTGTAGCCGACGCGCGCCTGTGGAAACCTTGCCGGATGCGGGCGCCGACGCAGCAACGGGGCAGGGCAGGGACTCGGGCATTGACGATGCGGAAGCGAGTTTCGATGCGGGGCAGGCGGATGTGCAGGCTCGCGATATCGCAACGGTGAAGGCGCAGACGGAAGATTTTCCGGCATGGGATGGCAGCCGGGATTCGGCGTCTACGGTGACGATGCTGATGTTTCGCGGCAATCTGCGCCGGAACTTTCATGGGACGGGGCCAATCCCGAATGCTCCGGAATTGAAGTGGCGGCATCGTTTGAGCGCGCTCGAGATTTCTCGGGCTGGAGAGGGGAATCGATTTTGGACGGGGACGGGTTGGACGGGGCAAGCGGTGAAATGGGGGCGGCGCATTTTCGTCGGCGGGCTCGATGGGCGATTTTATTGTTGGGACGCGTTTACCGGCAAAGTGATCTGGGTGCTTAAAACGAGCCGGATGTTCAAAAGCTCGCCGTGTTTTTATGACGGATTGTTATTTGTTGGGAATGTCGATAACAAGTTTCGTTGTATCGATGCCAAAACGGGTAAAGTCGTCTGGTTATTCGATATGAAAGGCGATTGCGACAGCTCGCCGGTGGTGGCCGACGGAATTTTGTACGCGGCAAGTGAAACTGGGTATTTGCATGCATTCGACCCGCGTTCGGGCGGGCGCCATTTCAAAATGGACTTGGGCGGACACAAAGGTCCCGGAGGATCGCAAGGCATCGAAAGTTCGCCGGCGGTCGATGGCGACGATTTGTGGATTGCGAGTTATGACGGCTTTTTATATCGTATCGACCGCATTCAAGGAAAAGTGCTGGCCAAGATTCCGACGGGCGACGATACCGACGCTTCGCCCGTGATTACCGACGAATGCGTATTCGCCGCTGCCGAGCAGAGAAATCCGGTGTTGTCATGTTTTGACAAAAAAACTGGTGCGGTGCGCTGGACGTTCAAGGCGCCGGGTGGATTCTGGTCGACGCCGGCCGTCATCAATGGACGGGTATACATTGGCGGTGACAATGCGCGGATGTATTGCCTTGACGAACGATCGGGCAAAGAAATCTGGTCCTTTGCGGCCAAACGCGCGATATGGGCTTCGCCATCGGTGGTTGACGGCAAAGTCATCTTTGGAAGCTACGACGGTTTTTTGTACATGGTCGACGCCGAATCGGGTAAGGGCATTTGGCAGGTGGATCTCGAGGGCCCCGTGTTATCGACGGCGTGTATCGTGGATGGATATATCTGGATTGGCAGCGGAGACGGGTACTTTTATTGTTTTGGCCCGAAGGCTGGTTAGTCGAATATTGGCGAATGAAAATTACAAATTCGCCGGGCGTTGAGGAAAGTGTTTCCAATCGTGTCGAAACTACAGTGCGCTCAAGAATAGCCGAGCGTGATCCAGCACTGCTTTGATCTTGGGCACATCCGCCAATGCTTTGGGAACACTCATGCGTACGATGCGTTCCCGTCCAACGATGTCCGGTAGCACTGGAACCAAGGTTTCAGGGGGCAAACCGGGATCAGGAACCATCACGTCTGGTACCAAGCCGATACCTAGTCCCTGAATACAGCAATGCCGCACAAAATGTATGTCCGTTGCAATGAGCGACGGCTCCACCAGGAAGGTCGTTCCTTGCAACGTGGGCCAGACTCGCGCGTCCTCGAAGGGCGCTTGCCACGCAAAAAGCTCATGCTGACGAAGCTCTTCAATCGACGTCGGAGTGCCTTTTCGAGCGAGATACTCTTTGCTGGCCACGAGCCATTGCCTGATGCGCAACAATACGTATGACAAATACGGACCGTTCGGAGGATCTTCGTCGAAGTGCACGACGAGATCAACATCGACAATCGATTCGGAAAATGGGTCGCCACTAAAGTTGCAATGCACTCCGAGGCGGGGAAATCGCGACCGCAGCGCCGCGTGCAGCGGCGTGAGCACATGCGGGGGCAAACCCACGGGCAATATGACTCGTAACGTACCCGAAGGCTCGCTTCCGACCTCTCGAACCGATGCAATCAGCGCGCTCGCTTCTTCAATCATTGTTTTTCCACGATTACGAAGCACGCGTCCCGCTTCCGTCAGTACCACCCCACTCGGAGTGCTCTCCAGCAGCGCCACACCAGCTCGTGCTTCGAGCGCTCCCACGCGCCTGCGCAGAGTGGTCCGCGAAACCCCGAGCGTATCGGCTGCCGCTAGAAAAGAACCTGCTTCGACGACTGGTTGCAAGGCTGACGACTTGCATTGTCAATTCGCAAAAGCGGCGACTGATGCTTACCCTCTGCCGCCTGCGCCAAATCCTGCGCTTTGCGGACCTTGAGCCGTCTTTGCCGTAGCGCTCGCGCGGCACGCAGGCGTGTTTGGCTTGGTTGGTCGTAAATCGTCCGATGACGATTCTGGTTGAGGTCGACCAAGCAATGCGGTAACATGCCGACCTGATGACCACAGCACAACCGAAAACCATTGAGTTCTACTTCGATCTTTCCTCGCCCTACAGTTACTTCGCGGCGACGCAATTGCCGGCCCTGGCGACACGTACGGGAGCGAAAGTCGAGTATCGTCCTTTCGTGTTAGCCGCCGTATTCAAAGCGACAGGCAATGACATGCCCGCCAAGGTGCCGGCGAAGGGATCGTATATGTTCAAAGATCTCGAACGCTGGGCCGAATATTATGGCGTTCGGTTCAAGTTTTCGAGCTACTTTCCGGCCAATACGATCAAAGCCATGCGCCTCGTGCTCGCCGCCGACGAACACGGGAAAGCCGAGGCCGTAGCGTTGGGCACATTCAGAGCCATGTGGGCCGAAAATCGAGACATCAATGACCCCGTGACGCTCGGGGATATTGCCGAAAAGGCCGGTATCGATGCAGAATCCGCATTAAAGGCGATTGAATCGTCTGCAATCAAGGACCGGCTTCGGACCAATACGGACGCGGCAATCGGACGTGGTGCATTCGGAGCGCCAACGATGTTCGTGGGAGAGGAAATGTTTTGGGGCAATGACCGTCTGCATTTTGTAGAACGAGCGCTGAAGGCGTGAATTGGGACCGAGCGATCTTCGTTGACGCGAGCGGTTAAACCATGTAGCCGTATCTTCCAATTTCTGGAGGATGAGGCATGCAACGTGAAATGTGGTCCTACGGTCGCGTCGTATCGCTTTCGGTGGCAGCGCTTTGCTTGTCGGCTTGCGGTCCCGCGGACGAGGACGTCGCCCTTGATGACTCGTCGGCGACGGAATCATCGGTAGGCGTCAATGGCGACGCTGCAAAAATTCTCATTTATACGAACAACGTCGAAAACCTTCCGACGAGCAAAGTCGCGGCCGAGGATGGTCCGACGTGCGCCGGTGATTGGCAAGACCTCATCTACTACATGAAGCAGATGGGCGGAGCACCTGACTTGTTTCTCGTGCAGCAAATCAGCAATACGGATCAGCTCGATAACAAGCTCGTGGCGAAGATGAGGGAGCTGCTCGGGGTGGAATACGGCGCGGTCATTGCCGAGCAAAATCCTGCGTATTGGGAGCCGTCGGATTGTTCGGCCAAACATTACCAAACGAATGCCATCGTATACCGCAAGGCGCGTTTTGCGTATGTGTCCGGGTCCAAGCAGACGTTTCGATCGGTGGTGGATCAGAATGGTCAATGCGTAACTGCGGATGCTGCACGGTATGTGAACGTGGCCGTGAAGCTTCAGGACAAGGCCCAGCCCTTTAAGGGCGGTTTCAAGGAAATTGCGGTCGCGTCGGTGCATTGGCCCGTCGTCGATGGTTGTGGAGTCACCAATGCGGTGAAAACGGACATCATCATGAACAGCTACGCTGGCGCGCAGATGTACGTCTGGGGCGGGGACATCAAACTGCCGGAATTCGATCAGCCGGGGCAGAATACGTCGGGGTACAATTCTTGGTATGCCCGGACGAACGCAGCGCTTGGCGATTCTTCGACGCTGGGATATCGCGACCCCGTATACGACTCGTGTGATGCACGTACGGGGGACGAGACGGGATTGAAGCAATGCCTCATCGACAATGCGACGATGAAATTTGGCAGCCGCTACGATTTCCTGTTTGCAAAATACAAGTCGGCCTACAACGGGGGGCCGGTCACGACGTCGGAGCCACACACGGTCAATTTCGACGCAGGGGACGAGGCTGACTTTCAGGCGACCGGGTCGGACAACCGCGATCTGGGGTATTCGATGCACCGCGCGGTAACCGCGTTCTTCCACTGGTGAGCGCCGAGCATACGCATTCTTCAGTCCGCTCGCCCGCGGACAAACCCATACGTTCGTTCTCGAAAAACAACAGCCCTGGCCGACGTCGCAACGTGCGCTAGAGTGGCGTGCATGGTCCTGACCGTGCCGGTCACTGCTGTGTTCAGATCGAAGTTCTCAATGTGGCAACCGGACAAACCCGATCGTAGCGGGCTGTCCGCTTGGAAAGCAACATGAGCCAAACTGGTCGGTCGAATGTGCACGGCTATCCTCGGCCGCAGTTGCGTCGGGCTGGCTGGCGGTCATTAAACGGAACGTGGGATTTCGCGTTTGATCCTCACGCGCGCTGGGTCGGCCCGGAAGACGTCACTTGGGACCGCTCGATCCTCGTGCCGTTCGCCCCGGAAACGATACGTAGTGGCATTGGCGAAACGGGCTTTTTCGACGCATGTTGGTATAGGCGCACCATCGTTCCGCCGGCGCTACGCAGTGGCGAGCGGCTCATTCTGCACTTTGGAGCGGTCGATTACGAAGCGACGGTATGGGCGAATCGATCTGCCGTGGGGCAACATCGGGGCGGCTACACTCCATTTTCTGTCGACATCACGGATTACGTCTCGGGGTCGCGCCCCATTGAAATCGTAGTGCGAGCTTTCGATGACCCGGGCGATCTGGCCAAACCTCGAGGCAAACAAGATTGGCAGCTCGAGCCGCATTCGATATGGTATCCGCGTACGACAGGCATTTGGCAAACAGTATGGTTAGAGCGGGTGCCCCAATCTCATATTGGTAGTCTCCGGTGGGTGTCGAGTCTCGATCGTTGGGAGATCGACTTTTTGGCCAAGGTTGAAGGGCTTCGCGACGAACGTTTGGAGTTGCGTCTACGGCTCAGTGTGCGTGGCACGATGCTTGTCGAGGATCGCTATTCAGTGGTCTCGGGTGAGGTTCACCGCCGGATTGCGCTGTCGGATCCAGGCATTGATGACTACCGCAATACGCTGCTCTGGCGACCAGGCTCGCCGACGCTCATCGACGCTGAAATCGAACTCGTAGCATCGAATGGTGCCGTTCTCGATCACGTCGAGAGTTACACCGCGCTTCGAAGCATTGCGATCCAAGGAGAGCGGATCGTTTTTAATGGGCGGCCCTATCCGCTTCGGCTGGTGCTCGATCAGGGGTATTGGCCCGAGACGGGAATGACGCCTCCGGACGACCATGCTTTGCGGCGTGACGTGGAGCTGGCCCGGGCGATGGGTTTCAACGGCGTACGCAAGCACCAAAAAATCGAGGACCCTCGATATCTTTATTGGGCCGATCGGCTGGGGCTGCTCGTGTGGGCTGAGATGCCGAGCGCATATCGTTTTACACGACAATCCATTGAGCGGGTGACGCAAGAATGGCTTGCGGTGATGGAACGGGACGATAGCCACCCCTGCATCGTGGCGTGGGTGCCTTTTAATGAATCGTGGGGCGTGCCAAATCTACCGGAGAATGAAGCTGAACGTCATTACGTTACCGCGCTGTACCATCTGACGAAAACGCTGGATCCGACG
>CAZETM010000130.1:12579-16563 GCA_964514885.1 uncultured Polyangium sp.
ACGCGGCCCGTCATTGGAAACGACGGCTGGGAAAGCGTGGCCACGGACATCATCGGCATTCACGATTACGATGCCGACGCGGAGCGTATGGCGCGGCGATATCACGCCCAAGAGGCCCGGCCGCGGCTTTTGCGTCGAGAGCGTCCGGGGGGACGTATCTTGGTGCTCGGAGGCTCACACGATAATGAGCATCCGCTCGTCTTGTCCGAGTTCGGCGGTATTGCATTCGCACCAAAGACAGAAAAAACCTGGGGCTATTCGCGATGCACGACGGCCGAAACATTTGCGGCAGCCTACGAGGCCTTGCTCGGGGTCGTGCGGTCGGTTGAGATGTTTTCCGGGTTTTGTTATACGCAATTTGCGGATACGTACCAGGAAGCGAATGGCCTGCTTTACGAGGACCGGACGCCGAAAATCTCGATTGAAAGGATTGCTGCGGCGACACGCGGGCATGCAAGGGCATGGGAACTGCCTGATTCGATGGAGTTGCTTGCGTACGAAGGGCCGAGGCAAGAGGGCGCGCCGCCCGATCTCGAAGATGAATTGATCGGGAAAATATGTGTGGATATTGTTGAAATTGGCGAAAACAAGACATCCGACGAAAAGGAGGAATAGTGCTCCCAAGTTCTGCCGCACCGGAATTTGCTCACCTTTTTGGTCGTTCGCCGGATGTCATGGCCAGCGCGCTTTTGCGAGCTTTACGCGAGCTGTTTGGACTGAGCCCGACGTGTGGGGGGCTCGACTCACAGGGGGCGGTTTTGGTGGCTCGGTGGTCATGTTGGCCAAACGGGGCAGCGGGTTTGAAGCGGCGTGGCGCATTGCCACCTCGTATGCGGCTCGCACGGGAAAAACGCCGACGGTGCTGCTTCCCGAGCAACCGTAGCGATTGCTTGGCCGCCCGATAGAGTAAAGATCGCCCAAGCCCAAGCGTTGGTCGTGGCATGGCATTTGATAGGTTAGTCGTCCGGAGGATTCGCTGAGATGAATACCCGAGGTGCGATGGCTATGCGACAACCGGTGCCGCGTGATAATCGCAGTCTGGACGTGGTTTGTCTTTCCCACCTGCGGTGGAATTTCGTGTTTCAACGGCCGCAACACTTGCTGACTCGTTGTGCTACGCGCCGGCGCGTGTTCTTCTTTGAGGAACCAATTTTTGAGCCGGGGCCGGTGCGGCTCGAGGTGGAGCAAACACATTCGGGCGTGCGCGTAGCGGTTCCGCATTTGCCTCCCGGGTTATCTCCGGCCGAGAATGAAGACTCGCTGCGCGAGCTGCTTGCGGAGTTATTTGCGAAGAACTCCATCGACGAATACGTTCTTTGGTACTACACGCCGATGGCGCTGGGTTTTACGGAGCATTTGGAGCCGGCGGCGATCGTTTACGATTGCATGGATGAGCTGTCTGCATTTGCGCAGGCGCCGTTATCGCTGCGGCAGCGCGAAACAGAGCTATTTCGTCGTGCGGACGTAGTATTCACCGGTGGGCACAGCCTATACGAAGCTAAACGGACCCATCACGACAACATTCACCCAATGCCCAGCAGCGTGGATGTGTCGCATTTTGGTCGGGCGCGCCAAATGAATGGGTCGTCAGAACCTTTGGATCAAGCTCATATTCCTCATCCCCGGCTCGGTTTTTTCGGGGTCATGGACGAACGATTGGATATCGGTCTATTGGCAGCGGTGGCAAATGCACAGCCTTCATGGCACTTCGTGATGATCGGCCCCGTTGTGAAAATTGATCCGGCCGCATTGCCTCCAAATCAGAACATTCATTGGCTCGGCATAAAAAAATACGACGAGCTACCGGCGTATCTTTCAGGATGGGATGTAGCCCTTCTACCATTTGCGCGTAATGCCGCCACACGTTACATCAGCCCCACGAAGACGCCGGAGTATCTCGCAGCCGGTAAGCCGGTGGTATCGACGGCCATTCGAGATGTCGTTCGCCCCTACGGAGAAATGGGTTTGGTGAGTATCGCCGACGAGCCAGAAGAATTCATTGCTGCGGTGGAGACGTATCTGGCCGAGGATAATGATACGCGGGCGGAGAGAACGGTTCGTGTCGATTCGTTGCTCTCGCGCATGTCCTGGGATTCGACGTACGATCGCATCGAGGGCCTGTTGCAATCGTGTCTTTCATGCAGGTGAGGTGGTGCCATGTTTGATTACCTGATCGTCGGGGCGGGTTTTGCCGGTAGCGTGCTTGCAGAGCGGCTTGGGCGTGGATCGGGCAAACGAGTCCTGCTGGTGGACAAACGCCCGCATATTGGTGGAAATGCGTTCGATCAATATGATGACGAAGGCATTCTCGTTCATCGCTATGGGCCGCACATCTTTCACACGAATTCACGCGAGGTATTCGATTACCTCTCGCAGTTCACGGCGTGGCGTTCCTATCAGCACCGAGTGCTCGCCTCCGTCGACGGGCAGCTCGTGCCGATCCCCATTAATCTGGACACAATCAACAGATTGTACAACCTTAAACTAAATTCCTTCGAGGTCGAAGCATTCTTCGAACAGCGCGCCGAAAAGAAGGAACGCATCAAGACGTCGGAAGACGTCATCGTCAGCAAGGTGGGGCGCGAGCTTTACGAAAAGTTTTTCCGCGGCTATACGCGCAAGCAATGGGACCTGGATCCATCGGAGCTGGATGCTTCCGTGACGGCTCGCATTCCGGTGCGAACCAATCGCGACGATCGGTATTTTACCGATACCTATCAGGTGATGCCGCTGCATGGGTACACTCGCATGTTCGAGCGTTTGTTGGATCATCCGAACATCAAAGTTATGCTCAGTACGGATTACCGCGAGGTCGAGCAACTGATTCCGCATGCGGAGATGGTATACACGGGGCCGGTCGATGCATATTTCGATCATTGTTATGGCAAACTGCCGTATCGATCGCTCGAGTTCCAGTTCGAGACGCGAAATACGCAAGTGGCGCAACCTGCGCCCGTGGTCAACTACCCGAACGAGCATCTTTATACTCGCGTCACCGAATTCAAGTACCTGACGGGTCAAGAACACGCCAAGACGAGCCTCGTGTACGAATTCCCGCGCGGAGATGGCGATCCGTATTATCCGATTCCTCGCCCGGAAAATGCCGAGCTGTATCGTAAATACGAGGCTCTTGCGCAGGCCACGCGAAAGGTTCATTTCGTTGGCCGGTTGGCGACGTACAAATATTACAACATGGACCAAGTGGTGGCGCAGGCGCTGACGCTTTATGCGAAAATTGCTGGAATGCCTCGGAAAGAGAGCACGATCGTTCGCGCTGCATGAATGGAGGTTCCATGGGGGTGGACGTCGAGATCTGGGCAGGAATCGAATGCACCGTCAATCGCGTCGGAGAAAATTATTACGACCAAATCCGGCGTAGTGGACATTGTAGCCGCATCGAAGACCTGGATCGTCTTGCGGCGCTCGGGGTGCGCACCGTGCGGTATCCAGTGCTTTGGGAGTCGATTGCCCCGGAAGGAATCGACAAGGCCGATTGGTCCTGGGCGGATGAGCGGCTTGGGAGATTACGCGAACTCGGCATTCGCCCCATTGTGGGATTATGCCACCATGGAAGTGGTCCGCGGCATACCAATTTGCTGGAAGATTCCTTCGCGGAGGGGCTCGGAGAATTCGCGCAGGCTGTGGCGGAGCGTTATCCGTGGATTGACGCATATACCCCGGTCAATGAACCGCTGACGACGGCACGGTTTAGTGCCTTGTACGGTATATGGTATCCTCATCATTGCAACGATCGAAGTTTTCTGCGCGCGTTGGTGATTGAATGCCGTGCGACGGTGCTGGCGATGCGCGCCGTGCGCAAGACGAACCCGGCCGCCATTTTGGTCCAAACCGAAGACTTTGGCCGCACGACCAGCACGCCTGCGCTCGAATACCAAGCCGAGCACGAAAACCAACGCCGGCTTCTGAGTCTCGACCTACTTGCAGGATTGATTGGCCCCGGTCATCCGCTCTATGAGCACTTGA
>CAZETM010000131.1:0-16556 GCA_964514885.1 uncultured Polyangium sp.
CCGGTGGCGAGGCGACTGGCGGTGGGGGAACTGGGGGAACCGGAGGCACTGGTGGTGAGGGTGGTGGCCCTCCGCCGTGTGTACCGGTGGCGGAGACATGCGATGGCATGGACAACGACTGTGACGAGCAAGTGGACGAGGACTGTCCGTGCATCGATGGACAGACGCAGTCTTGTTACTCGGGGCCTGCTGGCACGCAGGGCATAGGTCCTTGCGCGCCTGGTCAGCAGACGTGTGACAACACCGGAACGTGGGGGCCTTGCGTGGGCCAAGTCGTTCCGAAGACGAAAGAGCTTTGCAACCTCATTGACGACGATTGCAACGGCGCAGCGGACGACATGGGGAACACCTCGTGTGGCGTGGGCGCTTGTCAGGTCACGGTTGTCACGTGCGAAAGCGGGCAGCTCAATCAGTGCATCCCGAACGCTCCGACGCTCGAGGTTTGCGACGGCATCGACAACAACTGCAATCAGTTGGTCGACGAGACCTTCCCCGACAACGGCAAGGCGTGCGCAAGCGGCTTGGCGGGTTCATGCGCGGTCGGCAAAACGGTTTGCATTGGTGCAGCGTTGACTTGCGTGCCCGATGTCATGCCAAAGCCCGAGACCTGCAACGACGTCGACGAGGATTGCGACGGCACGATCGACAACAACATTCCCGGGACGGGTTTTGATTGCGGAACCGGGTTTTTCGGTGTTTGCGCCGCGGGCACGTATTCATGCAAGGGCAGCAAAATCGATTGCTTCCCCATCGTCAACCCGTCGATCGAGAAGTGCAACGGCATCGACGACGATTGCGATGACGCCGTAGATGAAAACAATCCCCAGGGGAACGTCCTTTGCGACACGGGCAAACCCGATTTGTGCAGCGCCGGAACGACGCAATGCACCGGTGGAGTGCTCCAGTGCGTGTCCAATTTCTCCAATGCGGTCGAGGCATGTAACGGCATCGATGACGATTGCGACGGCACCGTGGATGAAAACAATCCCGGGGGTGGAGTCGCTTGTGGTTGTAATGGCACGAGGGCTTGCGTTACCGGCAAGCTCGAATGCCAAGGTGGCCCCAAGGTGTTTCTCGAGGAGGATTTCTCCAACACGTCTGGTTGGACGCTCGACAATGATTGGGAAATCAAGGCGCCACCGACGATGGTGACCTGTAGCGATCCCACGGCGGATACGTCGCCGACGAGCGACAACATGATTGCCGGCGTCGCTGTTGGCGGTTGCGCCCCCTCGACGGTACATGGTTATTATTACCTGACCAGTCCCGTCATGAATACGGCCGCGGCGCCGAAGGTGATTCTCAGTTTCCAGCGCTGGCTCCGTACCGACATTGCGCCGTACATGAACAGCGTCGTGCAGGTTTACAATGGCGCGAACTGGTACACGGTGTACCAAAATGGGCCGCTATCGGTGGCCGATGTTGCGTGGACCAAGGTCACGTATGACATTTCGACCTACAAGAATGCAAATATGCGCATTCGTTGGGGTTTCAACGTCGGCCAGGTCGGCGTGATTGCCAGCGGCTCGTGGAACATCGACGACGTGCTCGTGATGGCCAACACCTGTCCTTGATGCGCTTGGCAAAGTGAGCAAAGTGAAAGGAAAGGGCACGAGAGCCATCGCGCCCCTCCTTCATTTCGACTTCATTCCCCGTCAATTCACCGAATACGTCGCCATTACCGGCGCATGATCGCTCGCGTCGTCCACGTCATTGCCGTGGCGAATGACCACCGAGGAAGAATCCAGCATTGGGGACAATACCGGGCTGGACATCTGGTAATCGATCAGCTCGAGCTTGCCCTGATAGTCGTAAGACCAGCGATCGGCTGCGGGCACGAATTGAGCCGCGTCTGCGTATTGATTTGCGCCTTCGCCGCGAATGGCCAGATAGGGCGCTGAGTCGGGCGTATCATTGAAGTCGCCCAGAATAAGGATGGCTCGAGAGGGATCCGCCTTGGCCAGCCCGTTCGCAATCGCTCGGGTTTGTTGCGCTTCGGCGAGTCGTTTGACGGGATCGTCGTCTTGTTTGGCTTTGAGATGCGCGCCGAGGAACACCATGCTGCGCCCATTGAAATTGATGTGGATTTCCGGACAATCGCGCGAAAACGAGTAGTTGGGCCCCTGCGTGCCGTTCAGTGGGAATGAATCATCTTGATGCGTCACGATTGAATCGATGGGGATCTTGGACAAAACGGCAATATCGATTCCGCGTGGATCGTTGCCATCGATGAGTCCGATCGCCATGTACTTTCCGCCTAGCTCCGTATCGTTCAGGTCCTTCAGCACGTTCTCGTTTTCGACTTCTTGAAGGACCACGACATCGGCATCCATCGTCGCCAGTACGGCTGCGACGGCTTTGCGGTGCGTCGCGTATTCCGTGGCGGACACGAAGGGCTCGAAAGGCGCCGAGCTGTCGTTCTTGTCGTTCACGAGGTTGTGGACGTTCCACGTCAGTACTTTGAGCGGCAACGGATCGTTTGGCTTCACATCCGAGCCGCCGCTGCCTCCGGCACCATCTCCGCCGCTGCCTCCAGCGCCAGACGTTTCGCCGCGCGTGGTTGCCGATTGCCCGCAACCGAGCGTCGAAACGGCCACCAACGCGAGGGCGACGGTCATGGTGCCCGCTGCCGAGAAGAATTGTCGCAAGGTCATGGTCGTCAAGGATATCGATGAAGGAGCAGAAGCATGTCGCATGTTTCGAGTGTCGGGCTCTCAATGTGTCAGTGCAAGCGCGACGTGCAAGGTCGTTACAATTCTGGTGAATGGTCATCTGGGGGGCATTCGCGATCCATGTTCGTGCGAGAAGCTACGGTAGCCTTGTGTCCTCCTCTTTACACCGCGATGAAATCGTGCGATCTTTTCGTTCTGCACGATGAACCGTGCGATCTTGACGTTTTCGAGGAGTTTTCCCCATGCGTAATCCGATCCGCGCGACGACGGTTGCTAGTGCTGTGTCCATCCTTTTGGGGGCTCTTTTGCTGGGGTGCCCAGGTGGCGAGATAGAACCTGGCCCGACGGGCGGTGCGGGCGGCAGGGGCGGCAGTGGCGGTGATGGCGGATCGGCCGGCAATGGCGGATCGGGGGGCGCGGGCGGTGGTGCCTGCATGGATGGCGCTACGCAAACGTGTTATTCGGGGCCTTCCGGAACGCAAAGCGTGGGCGCGTGCAAACCCGGCATGGCGACATGCTCGGGAGGGCAATGGGGCACGTGCACCGGTGAGGTTTTACCGGGGACCGAAGCTTGCGATAACATCGATAACGATTGCAATGGCCAAGTCGATGATTTGACTCCCATTACGTGTGGCATGGGCGTTTGCCAAGTCATGGTCGATGGTTGCGTCGATGGAATGGTCCCCGAGTGTCAGCCGGGTGAGCCGCAAACGGAAACGTGTGACGGCACCGATGAAGATTGCGACGGGCAAATCGACAATGGTGACGTTTGTCCGTGTACCGAAGGCACCTCGCAGTCGTGTTATTCAGGCAATCCCGCAACGAAAGACGTGGGGGAATGCAAGTCGGGTACGCAAGCCTGTGTGAATGGCTCGTGGGGCACTTGCGAGAACGAAGTGCTACCGGGTATGGAGGCCTGCGACGCGCTCGACAATGATTGTGACGGGCAGGCGGACGAAAATATCGCCGAGCTCACTTGCGGCGCCGGAGCGTGTTTGACGACCGTTCCCGCATGCGCCAATGGCATGCCGCAAACCTGTACGCCGGGGACGCCGAAAACCGAAATCTGCAATGGCATCGATGACGATTGCAATCTGTTCATCGATGACAACTTGGGCTCGTCCACTTGCGGCACTGGAGCTTGTAAAGTCACGGTCCAAGCCTGCGCCGGCGGAATGCCGCAAACTTGCACGCCCGGCATGGCGCAAAATGAAATTTGCGACGGAATCGACAACGATTGCGATGGCGTGACCGATGAAGGCAATCCCGGCGGCGGCGTCACTTGCAGCACGGGCCAAGCAGGCGCGTGTGGCACGGGCACGCTCAATTGCACAATGGGCGCATTGTTATGCACGTCGACGGTCATGCAAGTCCCCGATATCTGTGACGGTATCGATAACGATTGCGACGGTATGGTCGACGAGGGCAATCCTGGTGGCGGCGTCAGTTGCGACGTTGCCGGCAAGTTCGGTCCTTGCAAATCTGGCACGACCGTTTGCATGAATGCTGCAATCACGTGCAATCAAACGAATTTCCCGTCAATGGAAACCTGCGACGGCGTCGACAACGATTGCGATGGTGCGACCGACGAAGGCACGAGCGGTGGTTTGTGTCAGGTGCCGGGCAAGCAGGGAGCGTGCGCAGTCAGCACATTCGTGTGCCAAGCAGGCTCGCTCCTTTGTCCTCAAACCGTTCAGATCTCTCCGGAAATCTGCAATGGTGTCGATGACAATTGCAATGGTCAAACGGACGAGAACAATCCGCAGGGTGGCGGCGCTTGTAGCGTTCCCGGGAAAGTTGGCGAATGCGTTGCGGGCACCGTGTTCTGCAGCGGCGGCGCGCTCGTTTGCAATCAAAACAATCAGCCCGCTCCCGATACATGCGGCGATGCCAAGGACAACGATTGCGACGGCACGGTCGACGAAGGCACGCACAGCGTTTGTACGGCCGGCGCGCCGATGTCTGCCACGACCTGCACCGGCAATCCGTGCATTGCTAGCGTCTGCACCTATGGGAACAGTGGATTCTCGTCGTGTTGCACCACCAATTGGACGCTCGGTTGCTCTGCCGTTGCCGACTTCGCTTGCGGCACGGGTACCTGCTGTACGCACAACGTGTGTACACTCGGGGCACCGCTCAATGCGTCATGTAGCTCGTGTGTCGCCGCCGTTTGCGCCGTTCTTCCGAAGTGTTGTCAAACCGGATGGGATATCGACTGTCGAACTCAGTTGGATGTGAGCTGCGACCTGATCTGCAATTGAGAAGGTCTGGTCCTCGTTAGCGGTTGCAACGCGGCGTGACGATTCGTTCTGCGGCACCACGAGCAACTGATCTCGTTTGACCTCCAAGTAAGGAAAAACCCCCGAATCTCTTCGGGGGTTTTTCCTTCAATACCGTACCAATCGCTTCAGGTGATGCGCCGGTATTTGATCCGGTGTGGCTCGCTCGCCTCCGCACCCTTGCGTCGCTTCAAGTCCACCTCGTAGTCCTGATAGTTGCCCTCGAACCACACGACCTTGCTGTCTCCCTCGAACGCCAAGATGTGCGTGGCAATGCGGTCGAGGAACCAACGATCGTGGCTGATGATCACCGCGCATCCGGCGAAATCGAGCAACGCATCTTCGAGTGAGCGCAACGTGTCGACATCGAGATCGTTCGTCGGCTCGTCGAGCAAGAGCACGTTGCCACCGCGGCGAAGGAGCTTCGCAAGGTGCACGCGATTTCGTTCACCGCCGGACAAATCGCCAACCTTCTTCTGCTGATCAGCGCCCGCGAAATTGAAGCTCGACACGTACGCACGCGAGTTGACTTCGCGCTTGCCCACCATGAGCGTCGGCTCGCCGCCGGAGATCTCCGCCCACACATTTTTGTTTGGGTCCAAAGCATCTCGACTCTGATCGACGTACGCAAGCTCGACGGATTCGCCGATACGCATCGCACCCTTGTCGGGCGTCTCGAGGCCCATGATCATTCTGAACAGCGTCGTTTTGCCGGCGCCGTTGGGTCCGATGATTCCAACAATGCCACCGCGCGGAAGCGAGAACGACAAGTCGTCGATCAGGAGTTTGTCCCCGAACGCCTTCGACAAGTGATCAGCTTCGACGACGTTGTTTCCGAGACGCGCGCCCGCTGGAATGTGAATCCTCGAAGGCTCGTACTCCTTCGACTTTTGATCTTCCGCGAGCAACGACTCGTACGAAGCCAAGCGCGCTTTGCTCTTCGCTTGCCGCGCACGCGGGTTCATCTGCACCCATTCGAGTTCACGCTCGAGCGTCTTCCGGCGCGACGAGTCTTCCTTCTTTTCAAGCTCGAGACGCTTCTTTTTTTGATCGAGCCAGCCCGAGTAGTTGCCCTCGTACGGGTAGCCGTTTCCACGGTCGAGTTCGAGGATCCATCCAGCAACGTTGTCGAGGAAGTAGCGATCGTGCGTGACGGCAACGACGGTGCCGGCGTATTCGGCCAAGAACCGTTCGAGCCACGCGACGCTTTCGGCATCGAGATGGTTTGTGGGCTCGTCGAGTAAAAGCAGATCGGGTTTTTCGAGCAGCAACCGGCACAGCGCAACACGACGTCGTTCACCGCCGGAGAGTTTGTCGACCTCGGCATCGGCCGGAGGCAAACGCAGCGCATCCATGGCGCGTTCGAGCATGCGATCGAGTTCCCAGCCGCCGCTCGCTTCGATCTTGTCCTGAAGCACGCCGTACTCTTCGAGCAGCGCGTCCATGTTGTCCGGCGATTCGCCGAGAAGAACGCCGATCTCCTCGAAGCGAAGGAGCAGTTTGCGCGTGTCGTGCACAGCCGCTTCGACGTTCTCGAGCACCGTGCGTCCCGCGTCGAGCTTAGGCTCTTGCTGCAAAAAACCTACGCGTGTGCCGTCGGCTGGTTTGGCTTCACCAATGAACTCTTGGTCGATGCCGGCCATGATGCGCAGCAGCGTGCTTTTGCCTGAGCCGTTGTGCCCGAGAACTCCGATTTTCGCGCCCGGGAAGAACGAAAGCCATAGTCCCTTGAGCACCTCCTTGTTCGGGGGGTGCACTTTGCGGACATCCTGCATCGTGAAAATGAATTGATGCGCCACAGTCTTCTATCGCTTCCGTAATGGGGTCAAAGGTGGAGGTGCGGAGGTGCGGCGAGATATGCCACGGCGTTCGGCGAGTGCCGCCTACGGCTGCCATTTACCTTGTTTTACGCTTTGCCAAGGACCTTTTTCACCGTCGCGAGATCTTGCTTGCCGAGCTCGCCCGTCACAACGAGCACCGCCATGTACAGCGTCCCCATGGCCAGGCCTTGCGCCAGCACGGCCGGCTTGCCGAGCCACGGCAACTGCGCGCCGATGACCACGGTCAGGGCAACCGCAAACAGCACGCGCACGAGCGACAAGGGCGAGACGAACGCACGCGCTTCGCGTCGCAGACCAAACGCTGCCACGACCGAACACAAGGTGAGCGCCGTCGACGTCGAGATCGCCGTGTAGAAGAGCATCTCCTGACCGAACGAAGCTCGCGGAGTCACGAGCGAACATCCTGCCGCGACGAGCACGACTGCGATCGCGTTGAGCACCGCGGAGGCTCGTTCACGCCCCAGACTCGTGAGCGCTGCGGAGCTGATGCCGAGCATCGCAAAGGAGCCCATGCCGATCGCAAGCACGCGCAACACCGGTCCGCCTTGCTCCCAAATCGCGTTTGATTTGTACGCAAACCGAAGCACATGCGGCGCAAGTGACGAGATGGTTCCGGACACGAGGCCCGTGAGCACGAGCGCGATACGCACGCCCGCTCGCGTGTACGCAGCGACGTCGTCGTCGTTCCTTTCGGCACGAGCCCGCGCGAGCATCGGGAACAGCACGAAGCTCACGGACATGAGTAGTTGGTACGGGAGAAACGAGAAGAGCTGCACGCCGCGATAGGTGCCAGTGAGGGCATCGGCTGCTGTCGTGTCGCCAGCGGTGGCTTGTCCCGCAAACCTACTGAGCAGTAAGAAATCCGTTTGCAGGAGAAGGCTCAGCGAGACTTGACCGAACGCGAGCGGGGCGAGAAAACCAAGGTAATCGCGTGCTGTTGGTCCAGACGAACCCATTCGGCCAACACCCGAGCGTATGACGGCGATGGGCACGATGAACAGCGCAGCGGAGATGAATCCGAGCGTTGCACCGAGTGTTCCACTGCCGCCGAGGCGCAGAAGCGTGAACGCTCCGACAGCCATTCCTACGGTGCGTATGAAGCCGTAACCGATGTCGAGCCCGGCTTGATCGAGGAACTTGCGTCTTCCGTTGAGCGATCCGACGAGCGGCGCGTAGATGCCGTAGAGCAGCACGACAGCGGCGACGAAACGAAGCGGAGTCGATATGTGTGGCGCGCCGATGGCTGAAGCGATCGTGCCCGCGGTGAGGGCGAAGCCGAGCGAAAGCACGACAGCGATGACCACGTGTACGCGGAGCGTTCGAGCGAATGCAGAGTCGACCTGGTCCTCGGGTGCGGTCGATACAGCACGCGAAACGCCCTGGATGGCCGTCGCTACGACGACATTGTTGAGCACGCCGACGATGGCCAGAACGCGCGAGATCTGTCCGTATCCGGCTTGTCCGAGCAGTCGTTCCAGCACGAGCTGTTGGGCGAAGCCGAAGATGATGAACGAGACTTTGGCGAACGCGATGGCGAGGCCTCCGCGACCTGCTGAGCGTGTCGTGGTGTCTTTGGCGGTCGTGGCGGCCGCGATATTTTCCGGGGGTGCGGCGTTTTGCACAGGCCGTTCTTCGCAGAACGATCGTCCTGGGGCAAAAAGATCTTGACGGGCGATTGTCCGCCGCTAGTATCGCGCTCCGCTTCCAACGACATTCCGACTTAGCTCAGTTGGTAGAGCAGGCGGCTGTTAACCGCCGGGTCGCTGGTTCGAGTCCAGCAGTCGGAGCCACGCCTCACCCCCGGCCCTTCTCCAAATGTGGAGAGGGGAGTAAGAAGAAGAGAGTAAGAGCCCTGGAGAATTTCTCCGGGGTTTTTGCGTTTTAGCGCTCAAAAATCGTCGACCCCACTTCGATGCCGCCCTGAAGAGAGAAGGGGCTTTGTTCGGTAGCTGGAGCCCATCAGGTTATACTGGACAAACCCTATTCACCGGGGAGTTAGACATGGTCGACTTGGGCAAACGCGAAGCCGAATTTCTTCTGTATCAAACTGAAGATGGGCACAATCGTGTCGAAGTGCGATTCAGTGGTGAGACTGTATGGCTGTCGCTTGGCCAGATGGTCGAGCTGTTTCAGCGGGACAAATCGGTCATTTCCCGGCACATCAAGAACATTTTTGAAGAAGGCGAACTCGACGCCGGAGCAGTTGTTGCAAAATTTGCAACAACTGCCGCCGACGGCAAAAACTATCAGGTCGAGTACTTCAGCCTCGACGTCGTCATCTCCGTTGGCTACCGGGTAAAGTCCCACCGAGGAACTCAGTTCCGCATCTGGGCCACGCAGCGTCTTCGCGAGTACATCCTCAAGGGGTTCACACTCGACGACGAGCGGCTCAAGCGCGGCGGTGGAGGAAACTATTTCGACGAGCTGCTCGCGCGTATTCGCGACATCCGCTCGTCGGAAAAGATGTTCTGGCGGAAAGTGCTCGATATTTACGCCACGAGTATCGATTACGATCCCCGAATCGAGGCGTCGCAGCGATTCTTCAAGACAATACAAAACAAAATGCACTGGGCTGCGCATGGTCATACCGCTGCGGAGGTCATTGCCTCACGTGCCGATTCGTCGAAACCAAACATGGGATTGACGAGTTTTGCGGGGGAAGTGCCACGCAAAGCAGATGTGGTGATTGCCAAGAATTACCTACAAGGCGACGAGCTTGAAGCGTTGAATCGCATCGTCAATGCGTATCTCGAATTTGCTGAGCTGCAGGCGATGAATCGAAAACCGATGTACATGACGGATTGGATTGCCAAGCTCGATGATTTTCTCCGACTTTCCGATCGCGAAGTGCTCCAGCATTTGGGCAAAGTTTCGCACGATGCGGCAGTGGCGAAAGCCGAGCTAGAATACGAGCGATTCGCCGTTTCGCGAGCTTCGATGACCAGCCCGGTGGAAAGGCATTTCGAAGATGCTGTGCGCGAGGTGAAACAGTTCGAGAAGACGCGTCGAAAGGCAGCAACGTCCAAGGTATGAAAACCTTGCATTGTGCACACTCGGGATTAGGTGATATTTGCAAGTCATGCAACCCTCGGACCTCGGTTTGCTCGTGACGCTCGATGCGCTTCTCCAAACAGGCAGCGTGACGGGGGCTGCAAAACGAGTGGGGCTTTCGACGCCTGCGATGAGTCACGCGCTTGGGCGCATTCGCGAGCGTTTTGGCGATCCGATTCTCGTGCGTTCCGGGCGCGGTATGGTGCTCACGCCGCGTGCAGAGGCGCTCAAGGCGCGGGTGCATATGGTCATCACCGAGGCGCGAAAAGCTTTGGAGCCCGAGCGTCCATTGGTTGCTCGCGAGTTGTCGCGCACGTTCGTCGTGCATGTCACCGACTACGTGCTCACGGTGCTCGGGTTTGTTGTGGACCGCATTCTGCACGAAGAAGCGCCCGGGGTTTGTCTGCGTTTCGTTCCGAATGCGCCCGACGATGCCGCCGTACTGCGCGAGGGCGGAGCTGATCTTGCCGTGGGCATTTATGGTGAGCTTCCGCCGGAGATGCGCAGTCGACAGTTATTGACGGATCGTTTTGCCGACAATTTTGTCGGTCAGCGCATTCAACCGTTCTGGATCGAGGACGAAGCGCGCAAGATTGAAGGAACGAACTTCGTCGTCGATCAACCGTTTCGCGACTTCGCCGTTCGTGATGGACTGCTCGTGACTGGTCAGCAACAATTCTCCGGCTCGGCAGCAGCAAAGCTCGTCATCGAGGCTCTTGGGCGTTGAAGGAAAGGTTTTTCGAGATGAAGCTCGCATTTATTGGATATGGCAACGTTGGCGCTCCGATTGCAGATCATCTGCAGCGTTTGGGGCACGAAGTCACGCTCGCCGTCAATGACTCCGCGTCCGAAAGCCTAAAGAAAGCGCTGGCGCTCAATCCCAATCTGCGGACGGCATCCCCCAAGGATGCGGTGGAGTCGGCGGATATCGTATTTCTTGCGACGCCTTATCAAGCCAACGAGGCAGCTCTGGCGCCCCTGAAAGATTCATTGGTTGGAAAAGTGCTCGTCGATTGCACCAATCCGGTGGGACGAGGTTTGTCACATGCTCTCGGAAGCGTCGAGTCGGGCTCGCAGGTGATCCAGAAGCTGGTGCCGGGCGCGAAAGTGCTCAAAGCATTCAGCATTTACGGCTACGAGAATTTCGAGAATAGCGTTTTCCCAGGTTACAACGTCAAACCAGCAATGATGTATTGCGGCGATGATGCAGATGCCAAGCAGACTTTGGCGGACATGCTCACGCACTTGGGCTGGGAGCCCGTCGATGTTGGCGGCATTGAACAGGCGTTGCATCTCGAGCACATGACGCTGCTTTGGGTACGGATGGTCCGGGTGAAAGGCCATTCGCCGCACCTCGCCTGGGCCGCATTGCGACGGTGACGATCTGCGCGCGTCGCTGAAAACAGCATGCACCTTTGCCCCCGCGCTTGACCCCTTTTCCACTTTGGGGCTTGCTTCGATCCATGATGCGCCCACCGCGGCCCACCGAGCCGGACCTTTTCGACGAGTCGATCCAAACGGTCGATGGCGCACCGACGAACAAATTGCCCTCGGCTCCGCCCATGCCGCGGACCTTCTCCATCCCGCCCCCGGTCGATCCCGCCGCTGCAAGCTCGGAAGCTGCACAAGATCGGTACATCGTTCGCAAGCAGCTCGGACGCGGAGCGATGGGCGAGGTGTACCTGTGCAAGGACACGCGTATCGGTCGAGACGTCGCGCGCAAAGTCATTCTGCCGATGTTCCAGTCCGAGCCCCAGGTGCGTGCGCGCTTTCTGCGCGAAGCGCGCGTGCAAGGGCAGCTCGAGCATCCATCGATCGTTCCGGTCTACGACCTCGCGACGGATGCCGATGGATCCACGTACTTCACGATGAAATGTCTGCGAGGTTTGACCCTGTCGCAGATCATCAAAGGGCTTCGTCAGCGCGAGCCGGCGCTCGTAGAGAATTATTCGAGAACAAAGCTTTTGCGTGCGTTCTCGGCGGTTTGTCTCGCCGTTGATTTTGCTCACTCGCGTGGCGTTCTGCATCGCGATCTCAAGCCTTCGAACGTGATGCTCGGGGACTTTGGCGAGGTCTACGTGCTCGACTGGGGCTTGGCGAAGTTGCGCAAGGACGGGCAGGACGATCAGCTCGACTTCGAAGATGTCGCCGATGACGTGAAGACTGCGGCGGGAAAGATCCTCGGCACCTTCGGCTACATGTCGCCCGAACAAGCGATGGGCAAAGTCTCGGCGCTCGATGCGCGGGCCGATGTGTATTCGCTGGGGGCCATCTTGTTCGAGATCCTCATACTCGAAACGTTGCACGCGAAGGACAACTGGAACGCGATGATGATGGCGACGCTCAACGGCATCGATGCGCGGCCATCGGTGCGAGCACCGCACCTGGACATTCCTGCAGAGCTCGATGCGATCTGCGTCAAAGCTACGGCGCTCGAGGTCAAGGAGAGGTTTGTCTCGGCGCGCGAAATGCAGAACGCGATCGAAAGTTTCATGGCGGGCGACACCGACAGTACGGTGCGCAAAGACCTTTCGATGACGCATGCGCGAACGGCGGCGCAGGCTGCGGAGCGTGCCGAGCAATCGGGGCCCGATGCTGCGGAGGCACGACGGCAGGCGATGCGTGAAGTCGGGCGGGCGCTGGCGTTCGATCCGACAAACGCCGATGCGTTGCGAGTTTTGACGCGGATCTTAACGGCACCGACGACCGAGATTCCGACGGAAGCGAAGGCTGAGGTGCGTTTGCAGGGCCTCGCGCGTCTGCGGCTCGCGCTGCGCGACGGAGTGCGTTTCGACTTGGCGTACTTGGGGATGATGGTGCCGCTCGCGCTTTGGATGGGCGTGCGCAGCTTGGCCTACTTGCTCGCGGTCGTGGGGCTCACGGCGATTTCTTCGGCGCTCAAATTGCTTGCAGTACAAAGCAATGAGGTTCGTTCGCTGCACGGATTCGGCTACGGCGCCTTCTTCTTCAACATCGTGGCGATCGCGCTGATTGGCCGCGCGTTTGGGCCGCTATTTTTTACGCCGCTGCTCATCTCGATCTTCACGTTCTCGTTTGCCATGACGCACTCGTTTCGGTTTCGAGTGCTCGTCATCGGGACCGGGTGTCTGGGCATTCTGGGTCCGCTCGGCCTGGAGCTGCTCGACATCATTCCGCGCTCGTACGTGTTCGAAAATGGCTCACTCGTGATTCTGCCGCAGGGTTTGTCTTTGCCTGAAGTTCCGACGTTGATCGCGCTGACGCTCAGCACGATCTTCCTCATCGTGGCGCCCAGTGTGATCATGGGTCGAGTGCAAACATCGCTTCGACAGGCCGAGACTCGGAGCGCGATGCAAGCTTGGCATTTGCGTCATTTGCTCCCCGATGAGGCGCGTCCCAACACTGTCCCGCCGCCTCCATCGAGCTCGCTGTGAGCGAGGTGGACGCTCCGGACAAACCCCGCCGTCGTAGTCGCCTCGCGATAGCAGTCGTCGTGATCGTTCTGCTTGGTGCAGGAGTGGGGATCGTTCACCGGCCGCTGATCGAGTGGTGGATTCGGCGTGAGGCGTTGAAGCGCGGCGTGCAGCTCGACTTCGCGGGTTTGTCGATCACGCCCGGGCATATCGTGCTGCGACAAACCCAAGTGCTTCTCGTCGGAGTGCCCGGACTTCAGGCGGGTTTCGTCGAGCTCGCGATCGATTTGCAGGGCGTGGAGCCTACGCAGATCGTGGCAAGTGACGCTGTCGTCGACGTGACCGATCCGATCGAGCAAGTGTACGTTGCGCTCGAGTCGTTCGCCGTGAAGCATGCCGATACGCTCCACCTTCCCGTGCGGGCCCAGGGTGATGTCCGTTTCGGTGTGCCTTCGAGCCCGTGGATGTCGTTGTCGGGGACTGCTGATGCGGCTGGTGATGGCGACGTACGTTTCGACGGCACACTGAAGGTGGCCCAGACAAACCTTGGTAAGTTGAAGCTGCATCGTGCCAAGGAGGGCATGGTGGATGCGGAGTTTGCCCTTCCGGTTACGGACAAACCGCTCTTAAAACTATCGGTCGACGTGGGCAAACATCCCAAAGACAAACCCCTCTTAAAACTATCGGTCGACGTGGGCAAACGTCCGCTCGAGGCCAAAGTCTCGGTCGCTTCGGTGAAGGTCGAGGACGTTTGTCGCGCGTTCAATGTCCCGCTTCCGACGGGGTTTGCCGGTGCGTTTGTCGAAGGAAACCTGTCGCTCTTCGTTGCTGACAAACCTGCGGACATGCATCGGGGCTCGGCGTCGTTCCTGGTGAGTGGCTGGGTGCCGCCGCATCCGCGAGAGCTTGATGGCATCGTTTATGGCCGCGATACGAAGCTGGGTGCGACGTTCGAGGTGCCGTCGGATCTCGGCGAGATGCGCATCACGAAAGCATCCGTCGAGGCCGGTGCACTTCGACTTGCAGGCGGGGGCAACGTGGTGCGCGATGGTTTGTCCGCGCGCATCAAGCTCGATTTGTCGGGAAACGTGGCGTGTTCCGAGCTTGGTGCTTCTGCGATTGGGTCGTACGTCAGTGGTTTCATGGGAGACGTTTTGCGTGGCGTGGCTCGAATGGGTGTGGGCGGGACCGTAAAAACGCGCGTATTGGTCGATGTGGACACGAAAGCGTTGGACAAGGCCAAAGTCGACCAAGCGGTAGACATTGGGTGTCGTTTGCGGTGACGGGATCGGTTTTATCTGCTACGCCCCTGTCGATTTAATATGTCCTCGGAATCGAAGCTCCCTTCGGGTCGTTTTGGCCGTCTCGTTCGTCTTGCCGAAATTGGTGCACGTACGGGCTCGACGCTTTTATTGAATCGTGACTCTGCCAATGCAGCCAAGCGCGCGGCCGAGGTATTGGGCAATCTGCGTGGTATTGCGGCAAAAGTCGGGCAGATGGCTGGATATGTCGATGGTCTCGTCCCGGAAGAACATCGCGAAGTTTATCAAGCATCGATGAAAACCTTGCTCGCGCAAGCTCCGCGGTCGTCACCGGAGGCGATTGTGCTTTTGGTGGAGCAGGAGCTTTCAGGGCCAATGGATAAGCTCTTTGCTGAGTGGGATCCGGTGCCGGTGGCGAGCGCTTCGATTGGGCAAGTGCATCGGGCTGTATTGCTGGATGGGCAGGAAGTTGCGGTCAAAGTGCAGCATCCGGGCATAGCGGAGGCCGTCGAAAGCGATTTGCAGAATGCGGGGCTGTTGGAAGGCGCGTTATCGATGATGGGTACGCGCAGGCTCGACTCGAAAAAGATGCTCGAGGAGATTCGGACGCGTTTTCGCGAGGAGCTTGATTATACAATCGAAGCCGAGCGGCAAATGGCGTTTGCGCGCATTCACGAAGGGGATGCGCAGATCGTGGTGCCGCAGGTTTTTCGTGACCGTACGGCCAAGCGAGTGCTCACGACGCGATTCGTTCGCGGCGGGTCGCTGGAGGACGTCAGTCGTTTGCCCGAAGCGGAGCGAGCGGAGATTTGTCGCACGTTATGGCGATTCGTGTACAAAGGGACGCTGCTCGGAGACATGTTCAATGCCGACCCGCACCCCGGTAATTATTTCTTTCAGGATGAAGGCCGGGTTGTTTTTATCGACTTTGGATGCGTGCAATCCATTCCGAACAAACGCCAGCCGGTGGCGCGTAGGCTTCATCGAGCTGCCATTGAACGTAATGAAGCTGCGTTTACCGACGCGGGAAAGCTAATGCTCGAGACGCGCGGAGGGACGCACGAACAACGTGTTCTTTCGTATTTGCGCAAGGCATTCGAGCCGCAATTTTCGTCGCCGTATCGCATTACCCGGGAGTATGTCGCATCGCTCGTCACGCACATGAAAGATGCTGGCAAGGAAACGCTGCGCCTCGATGACGACTCGTTTGTGCCGATGCCCGAAGGAATGCTCTTCATGAATCGTTTGCAGTTTGGTTTCTATTCGGTGCTCGCGCGGCTCGATGCCACGGTGGATTACGCGGCTGTCGAGCGTTCGTTTCTTCCTTGATTTGCGGCTCCAGGTCGTGATGTTCTCCTCGTTCGATCGAGGAAAATCCCATGGCCACCAAACGCTCCGCAAGCTCCACGGGCGCATCTCGCGCCAGCTCTTCGACTCCGACCGCTTCGTCGCGTAAGCGCGCCGCTGCACCGACCGCCAAACGCACGCGTGCGTCGACCCCGCCTCCTGCACCGGTGCCTGCGCCTGTAGAAGCGGCTGCACCGGTCGCAGCGCCCGCGCCTGCATCGGCGGGCAATAAAACGTACCTCGAACTCTCCGAGGACGGCGGCGGCTCACACAAGTTTTACGAAGTAATCGTCGACAAGACGAAGGTATCGATTCGTTATGGCCGCATTGGGGATGGTGGTCAGAAACAAGAGCAGAAGTTTGGCTCTGCTGCCGAGGCCGAGGCATTCGCCAAAAAGAAGATTGGGGAGAAGGCGAAGAAGGGGTATGCGCCTGCGGTCATCGGAGGGCGGCAAAAGCGGTCGGTCACGCGTCGAGTCATCAAGAGCGAGCCGTCGACGTCCAAGCAAGCGCCGGTGTTGTGGAAGTTTGCTTCGGGGTCGTCTGCATTTGGCATTTTTGCCGATAAAAAGCTTTGCTGGGTCGGCAATGAAGCTGGAGCCGTTTACGCGGTGACTGCGGCGGGCACGGTCGAGCAGCAATTCAAGCTGCCCGAGGGCGTCAAGTGTCTCATTGCGGACGACGATTGGCGTTATGCGGGTTGCGACGACGG
>CAZETM010000132.1:0-2276 GCA_964514885.1 uncultured Polyangium sp.
GAGAAAGCGCTCAGCTTCCGCGGCGTCGATGTCGAGGTCGCACAGAAACAACTTTCGCGTACGCACGCGCGTCGGGCGCAAACCGAGCCATTCCGAAAGTTGTCGAGTGGTCATCGCGCCGTGCGCGTCCGGCACGTGCGGCCGGTTTTCGATCTCCAACCGAAAGATGGGCATGGGGGCTTCCGTTTTCTCGTTCGGCAGCCCTTTAGCACAAGTCGACGTGACGTGGGAACGCTTCCGCGCGAAGGCGGATATTTTTTACGTTTTACCGATATGGTCCTACTCGCCGCCTTTGCGCGTATCGAACCGCCGCGCGATGGCCTCGAGATCCTGGCCTTTGAGCACCGCTTCCAGCATCGATGGCAAAACATTGGGCGTGCAAGCAAAACTCGGCACCCCGATTTTCGCGAGCTTCTGGGCCAGTTCCACATCGTACGACGGCGCCCCGGAATCATCGAGCGCCAGCAGACACATCGCGCGCACGCCACCCTGGACCATTTCTTCCAAACGCTTGACCATTTGCTGTTGATTGCCACCCTCGAAAAGGTCCGTCAGCAGAATGAATAGCGTCTTTTGCGGGTGCGTAATGAGCCCCTGGCAATACGTGACGGCTCGATTGATGTCCGTTCCTCCGCCGAGCTGAATACCAAAAAGCAAATCCACGGGATCGACCAGACGCGGGGTCAAGTCGACGACTTCGGTGTCGAATGCAACGATGTGCGTTTCGAGCGCCGGCAAACTTGCCAAAATGGAGCCCATGACGCCGCCGTATACGATGCTGCTCGCCATGGATCCAGACTGATCCATCGCGACAATGACGTTCCACTCTTTGCGCCGATGTTGCCGAGCATAAAAGAAAAACCGATCTGCGATGATCGTGCGCCGGCTTTTTTGGTAATTCTTGAGGTTTTTCCCGATCGTACGCCGCCAATCGATATTCGGAAGGCTGGCAATCGGCTGGTGACGCGACCTGTCGAGCGCTCCACGCACGGCACGTTCGAGCGCTCCGTGCATTCTCTTCTTAATTTCCTCGACGACCGCCCGGACAATCTCGCGCGCCGCATCTTTGGCGCGATCCGGGATCATGTCCTTCATCGTGAGCAATGTGGCGACCAGCTCCACGCTGGGTGTGATCTGCGCCAGCGCTTCCGGCTCGAACAGCAGCTCCTTCCAATCTTTCTTTTCAATGGCATCCTGCTGAATGACCGCCACGATGTCCTGATCGAAATACTTGCGCACGTCGCCCAGCCACGCAGCCAAACGCGGCCGGCTCTTTCCGAGCCCACCTCGACGCCCGCCGCCGCTTTTTCCTTCCGGCTCGGCTTCTTCCACGTCGTATACGGCACCGAGCGCGCCGTCCATTTCGAGCATTTCGCGGCTCAACAAGCCGCCAGCTCCACCCGGTCCTCCGCCCGCAAAACCCGCCAATTGCTCTTCGACGCGTTTTCCCAATATCAAACGCCAACGCTGTGTACGATCGAACGACATCGGGGCCGCGGGCGCAGGCGGGCTCGCAGGAACAGCAGTGCGAGGTGAAGTGTTTTTCTTGGCCATCTCAAATATCCAAGTCGTCAAGACCTGCGAGGTCCGCGGCGAGCGCTTCGATCTCGGCGTCGTCCACTTTCGTTTCAATGGCGCGCACGAGCTCTCTTTCGCCGCCACCCCATACTTCGGAAAGAACGCCTGCAATTCGCCGCGCTTCACTCGTCTCGAAACTCACAAATGCTCTCCGAAGTGCAACGACGGCTCGCTTGAAAGCTTCGTCATCGAGCGCTTCGATGAACGTATTCACCGCGGTCCACAATGACTTTCGCGCGAGCAGTGCGTATCGATTCCGCGTCGCTAAGCCCTCGAAAAACCCAGCGCCCTCCGTCGGGCTCACCCCCGGAGAAAGCCGCCGCGAAATTCGTTGATCCAACACTTCGTCGGAAAGTTTTCCCCGTTCGAGCAGGATCGCAGAACAGACACCAGCCACGTGCGGAGCGGCAAAAGAATCGTCCGCGATGGCATCGAGCGTCCGGACGAACCGCTCCTCGTCGAGTTTGTCCTGGTATATCAAGGCAACCTGATGCAAATGCGCCAGGGTTTCACCCGCTTTGCGGGCTGCGTCTTCGTTGCATCGCGCCGCTTCGGGTGCGAGAAGGATTGCACGCAAAAAGAGTTGTGCCACGAGCGGCTCGAGCGGCGTGACGTCGAAATCGCGAACATCTCGGTAAGCTGCCAAATGCGATAACTCGAGCGCCGCGAATCCAAGCGCAATGAGATCACCATCGCCC
>CAZETM010000132.1:2376-16490 GCA_964514885.1 uncultured Polyangium sp.
TGTCGGCGGCAAACCCAATTCCAAGCGCAGCAAGGCGATGCAAGAATACGGACCGATTTCGATCTCGAAATGCAGAATCCGTCGATTTTACTTGACGATTCTCGCGCAGATCTAGCCAATCTTTTCCGGTGGCTCCTTTGATGACCTGGTCCTTGTCCTTGAGGTATTCTTCGAGGCGCAAGTCTTTGATGAGTGCTTGAAAGTCGTCTTGGATCGACGTGCGTAAAATCCCTGGAGGAACGGCGCCAACCGCATCACCGACCACCATGTCCCTCAAAAAGCGTCCAATGACATTGGCGTCGCCATAACCAAGACATGCGGTCGCGGCACTTTCAAAATCGCCTAGCGTTGGAGAATGTGAATCTCGCAACGAAGCAATACCATTGGCCAAACGCACAGCTTCGATAACATCGGCCGTTGAGCGCACCATTCCCGCTTTTCGCAGCCGGCCCGCCAATTCCGCAAGAAGCCACTTTCCAATTCCCGCTGTCGAGCCATGCCTCTGCGCTTCGTCGTACAATCCCTGAAAGTATGCCGGAGCCTTGTTGCCCGCGCCATAACCCGATTGCGAACTCAAGCGATAATAACTATACGGCATCAGCGTTCGCGTCACCGGCGCGCGCGGGAGCTTCGCCACTTCGTCGTCGGTCATGGCGGGCTCTTCAGCGGTGAGCACCGGGGCATGGAATGCACCACAAACCACGACGATTTTATCGGGATCGTGACCATCGGCAATCGTTTGTCGAATCTTGCGCCGCATGTACGATTCACGTACGAGATTGTGCGTGCGTCTGGCTGGGCTCTCGTATTCGAGCGCTCGTAATTGGCGGCCAAATTCAAAAATAGAGAGCCGATACGAATCGAGTTCCGTCGAATGCTCGAAATGACGCTCCCACCAAGCGTCGTGATCCGCTTCTCCCGTCAATTCGGCAATGGCAGTATACGGGTCGCCCAAATACCGCTGCGTATCGGTTTCCTCTGCCTCGGGCGCTGCATTCTCGTCGGTTTCTTCTTCGTCGTGAGTGCACGCTTCTTCCTCTTCGGACGAACTTTGGCCAAGAAAAACCTCCGAGGGCAAATCGATGAATCGAGCGACACGGTTTTTGCGCAATGCCCAGCGCAATGCCATCCATTCCGGCGAATAGGCCGCAAGCGGATAAAGAATCGATCGCACCGGGCGTTTTTGCGTAAATGCTAACAGCGCTACGGGAGGCTTCGTGTCTTTGTCAATCAAATACGCAATCTCGTCCGTCGCGTCACTCGGCCCCTCGACCAGCACTGCCGTGGGGTCAATCTTATCGAGAAACCGTTCGAGATGCCATGCCCCCATCGGCGACAGATGACGAACGCCGAAAATATGCGCCAGCGGCCCCGCATTCGGCGGAGCGACGGGAGGCAATGCCGGGGCGGCAGGTTTTCCTTTTTTCGCCGCCATGACGACTTAGACCAGCTCCTTGCACGCCTTGTATAGCGACTCCCAATCCCCACCGCGCTTTTTCATGACGTTTTCCAAGTATTCGACGAATACCGCCTCGTCGCGCGTATCCTCTCGGATGACCGCTCCGAGCAAACCTGCCGCAAGGTCTCGGTCGCTCACGCGTCCCGTACCGAAATGCCCCGCGAGCGCCATTCCACTGCCGAGCACCGAAATCGCTTCGGCCGTCGATAATACCCCCGAGGGGCTCTTGAGCTTTTGTTTGCCGTCCACGGTTTGTCCTCGGCGCAGTTCTTGAAATACCTGCACCACTTTGCGCACGGCTTCTTCCGCCGGCGGTGCCGAGGGCAGACGCAAGCTCGATCCGATTTCGCGCACGCGGCGCGAGACAATGGCCACTTCAGTATCGATGTCGTTCGGAACCGGCAAAATGACAATGTTAAAACGACGCTTGAGCGCGGCGCTCATTTCATTGACGCCACGATCACGCGTATTCGCCGTCGCAATCACATTGAATCCACGCTTGGCTTGGACGTGGTGCCCAAGCTCCGGCACGGCGAGCACTTTTTCGCTGAGCAGCGTAATCAAAGCGTCCTGCACTTCAGACGGGCACCGCGTGATTTCCTCGAATCGCACGAGGCGCCCAGCTTCGAGCGCTCGATAAATCGACGATGGCACGAGCGCTTTTTGGCTGGGACCTTCCGCAAGCAGCAAAGCGTAATTCCACGTGTACCGAATCTGCTCTTCAGTCGTGCCGGCCGTACCTTGCACCAACAGTTGCGAATCTCCGCTAATGGCCGCGGCAAGATGCTCGGACAACCAGCTTTTTGCGGTGCCTGGCTCGCCAATCAAAAGCAGAGCGCGGTCGGTGGCAACTGTCGCAATGGCGATTTCCACCAGTCGCGTGGAGCCGATGTATTTCGGTGAAATGATGACATCGCCGACTTTGCCACCCAGAATATAGGTAAGCACGGCTTTGGGCGATAGTTTCCAGCCCGCCGGTTTTTCGCCCTTATCGGTCGCGGCAAGCGTCTCCAATTCGCTCGCGAAGAGCCGCTCGGCCGGTTCGCGCAATACGTCGCTCTTGGCCCCCAAGGTATCGTCGTCGTTCTTTTGCGCGTCTTTTTTGCTTGCCATGCCGGTGGTCTCGATGATGGTGGGAGGTCAATGAAACAATTAGGATTCGATTTTCGGTGCGTTTCGATCTCTCGAGAGAAACCGAATGCAATTTTCGAAAGGCTCGCTCTCGCCTTTGGGCATTTTTTTGCGCGATTTTCGATCTTCGAGCCAATATCGCAGATGTGGCGCGAGCGCCGAGTCGTCGTATCGATTGAAGATTTCGCATGCCCGACTGTATTGGTATGCTCCGTGCAACAGCGGAAGAATGCGAATGAAGTTCGGCGGAATGCGGGGGTCCCGATAGCTCGCTAAAAAGTCCAGCAGAATCGGTGCATTTGTTGACGATATTGGACCACGAATCAATTCGAGCACCGGCTCGAGCGCTTTCGGCGAATGCGCTTTTGCCAGTAATGCAATGGCGCTACCCCGCAACGTCTCCGAAGCCAAAATCCGAATTCCCAGATCCACCCATCGAGGATCCTTCTCGAAAATCGATGCCAACGGTCCCACTGCATCGTCGATTCCCACTTGACTGAGCAGGCGAATGAGTATCCGCGTCGCGAAGTCCAAACCGTTTTTCGCGATCAACGCTTTGGACTCGAAGAATGGCGCCAATCGATCGTACGACTTCGTAAGATCAAAAGCGAACGTGCCGTCGATGAATTGGAATTGCGTCGCTTCGGGAGCATCGTACAACGACGGCACGAGGTCCTCCCACGCCTGGGCATATCCCATACGCAAGAGCGCTCGCGCGGCCGTGTCGCGAACTTCTTTGATCTTGTGCGTGCGAAACGTTTCCACGACCATTTGCATCGTTTGGTCCGTGCTCCTAGCTGCGAGAAGATTGACGAGATCAACGAGGTATTCGACTTTAGCCTGATGGGCTTTCTGCGCCTTGGCCGCTTCGTCCTTTTCCTCTTTGGTGGTCGTCTTTCTGATTTTGAAATGGCCCAAGTCCAGAAGCTCGGGCGTAAACAATTGCACAATGCGATCGGTCGCTCGAAGGTGTGTCGATACCGCGAGCGACGATTCGGCTGCGCTGCGAATATCGTCCGAGCCTCCAAATGCCCGCAGAAGTGCCTCGAGCGCCTCGTCCGTCGTGGCTTGCGCAAGGGCCCCAATCGCCGCTAGCTTGACTTTCTTCGATTGATCTTTGTCGAGGAGCGTCGTGGCAATCGGCTCGGCTTGCGCGGGATCGATGCGACCGAATTCAACAATCGCGGCCGAGCGCATGTCTGCGCCGCCTTTTTCAATGGCGTCGTGCAATACATCGAACGCTTTCGAACCTTCGATTCTCGCAATCGAACGGAGAATGCGCTGATCGACGCTGCGTCCACTTTCGATATTGAGCGCTCGGCGTAGCTCAGGCGCGATAGCTTCCCCCATGGCCGGAAGCAGCGTCTGCTCGACGGCGTCCGCAATATGCGAATCCGACAGCGCGGGCACGCAAAGCGGCAGAATGCGCAAATCACACGCCGAGCCGCGTAGCACTGCGTCCCGAATGGTCGCGGGACGAAGCCTGCTTTCCGCTGCATTCGTGAGTGCTCCGACGAGCGTTTGCAATTCGGCAGGCAGCAGCGGCGAGCTGATTTTTGCAGCCGGCGGGAGCGCCGTCAGATCGCCTGTTTCCGTGGGCGAAGCTGGAGCAGCCTGCGCACTGCGCACTTGAGCCAAAAGCACGGACAAGTCGAGCAATTCCGTGGCCGCAGCTTTTCCTGTAGCCTGCTCGAGACTGCCAATTTGTTCGGTAACTCGGCGAATCGCGGGAATCTTCGCCGCGATGGGGGACAATTTGTGCTTGGCCGCGAGCAGTTCCGGGTTCGTGCGGGCTATTTGAGCGCCGGCAAAAAGCATCCGTTCGACATCGAGATCAAGCTGTTTGAGCGTATCTTTGGCCATTGTCGGATTCTTTCAGGCCCGAAGCCGCAAATGCTCGTCACCCACGAAGAGCGCCAGAGGTTCGCCATAAATCGTGCGTGACGGAAGATCGAAATACAGTCGCACGGCCAATGAGCCCGGACCGAATGCAGCGGCAGCATGTCGCAATGCCGTCGTTGCCGGAAGACGCGCATCCGGTGCATCACGCATGATCAGGCGCGTGCCGGCCGCATCTTCAACCACCAATTCCGAGCCAATCATCCCGAAACGTGCCGCCGCAATCAAGAGCACCGCATCGAGCGGGTGCAAAGGATTCTTGAGCTGACTACGCAAAGCCTTGACAGCATCGTCAATGGGTTTGGCGTGGCGATGCAATGCTGCATAATCAGCAGGCTCGCGAGATCGTTCTTCGACGATTCCGGTCGTCTTTTCGTCCCACCGAATGCGCCGATTGGCCACTTCACCCGGATAGAGCGCTGCTTCGGAAACGAGCAACGTGCCACGACGCGACGAGCGGAGCTTTTCGAACTTGAGCACTCGATAAGGCAATGCCGTCACTTCGCGAACGACCGAGCCATCTTCGAGATCGAGCAGAAAACCTACGGCGGTAGCGAATTCCGTAAGGTCGTCGTCAGTTCGTTCGTGCGACAATTCCACGAGTTTGCGGCCGGTCACCCAATACCCAGCTTGCTTGAGATCGGGCAATTGCCAGCGTCTTCCGACAATCGATTCGATCATCGCATCGACTTCGACGGCGCCTCCTTCGAGCTGTCCCGAAAGTGCCTTGGTACCGCGACGAACCATTGCATGAAGCTGCATGAGCATCCAAGCAACAAGCGCTTCATTTTGCGAAGACAAACCCCGTGCGGCTGTTTTGCCAGTATCGTCGTCTTCTTTGGATTCGTTCGATACTGCAGCCGATAGTCGCCTGAGAACGCTTGCAGCAGCTCCGATGTTGGCGTCGGTCAAACGCTTGACCTGATGGTCGATCGCTTCAATGGTTTTGGGCGTCAATCCGCCAATGCCGGTCGCGACGAGGTCGGTAAGAAAGACGCCGAGATTTTCTAGCGTTTCGATTTGCTCGGTGGTTTTTTTGGCCAGCGCGCTCTTGTTGACGTTTCGTGGCGCATCTACCGCAGGTTTCGCCTTGGGCTCGGCTTTCTCTGCCTGCTTGGCGCGTTTGTCGAGGAGATCCTGAGGCGGGGCCGCAATCGGAAAAGACGCGCCTTTCTGCACGAACGCGAGCATGAGCCCGAGTGCATGTTTGCACGGCTTTTGACGCGAAGGACACGAGCAGCGTAATGTGGGCCGGTCACCGCCCGCTGCAAGATCCATCGAAACGGTGTACGGCGAACCGCTCGAGCCTTGGCATGAGCCGAAGACGAGCGTTCCGTCATCGTTTTTGGTCAGGTCTTTCAGTGCGCCGCTTTTTACAAGCGCGCGCGCATCGAGCAGCGCCTTTTCGTTCGGCGAAAACTCAGCGATCGATTGCTCGGAGACGACAAGCGCCATGACAATCCCGAGAGTAGCAGAAACCTTTCCGCGCGTCGGCCAAGAAATCCGAGCATCGGCCAAGAAATGTCCACCCCGAGTTTTGCTGGGACTGCTGTGCGAATTCTACGGTGCGTCAGTCCCAACTTCAGCTCGAAGCCCCAAATGTTCAACCTGGCGTGGACGAGTCCGTCTTGGCGAGGCGAGGATCCTTCGGGCCGTCGGTTTTTTCAACTTGCACCCCATGCCGGATCAAGTAGTCGACTCCGTTTTCGCCGGCATAACCTTCGGTCACCACGATGACTTTGGTAATCCCTGCGTGGTGAATGAGTTTGGCACAAAGAACGCAAGGCTCGCCCGTGACGATAATCCATGCGCCGCGAGTGGCGACTCCGCTTGCCGCAGCATTACAAATGACGTTCATTTCGGCGTGATGACAGCCGATCTCCATCCGCGTGCCGCTTTGAATCTGCATCGTGTCGCGTAAACACGTTTCGCCACCGCACAGCTCGCCGCCGCCGCGAGGACCGCCGTTGTACCCATCCATGAGGATGACGTTTCGCTCGGGATCGAGCAGCAACGCGCCGAATTTGCGACGTGGGCAATTGGATGCTTTCGCCAGCGTCAGACATTGTTCGATACGAATCAGCAGGTGCTTCGGCTTCATTCGCGCCGGAACCTACCATGCGCGGTGCTTCAAGGAAAGGCGATTTTTCACGTGCCGGTTCGCCTCGACGAACCAGCCGTCTCGGCTGCGCCAGGTCTTGCCCGGTCGTTTCGAACGAGCTAGAAAGGGCGCATGCGTCGAGCTTTCTCCGTTGCGGTCTATCCACGTTTTGAAGGTCGCGTGCTGCTCATTCATCACCGGCGGCTGGGCATTTGGCTTCCACCGGGAGGCGAATTGAACGACGGCGAAACGCCGCTCGAAGCAGCCGCACGCGAGCTACGTGAAGAAACCGGGCTCGAAGGGCGCTTCCCAAAGGTTTCCGATATCGACGGTACGCCGCTGGGCCTCATTGGCTACGAAGAACATGTCGCCGGTAGCAAAGGAATACACCTCAATTTCGTATTCGTCGCGGATGTCGATACCGACGTCGTCAAACCGAATGACGAATTCGAGGCGTGGAAATGGGTCGACCATTTCGACGACATCGGCGGCCCGCCCAATGTCGCTCAGCTTGGCAAAGTAGCGCTCGCCGTCGGGAAGAAGGCGTAGGCTCGAAAGGTTTCAATCCGACGCTTGGGTGGATGGGTGACGTCGCTTTGCATAATGAACACGCACTCATCCGCGACGAACCCGAGTGGCTCGACGATACATCGCGAGCACGGGCGGTCGGCGACCGCGATCCATCTTGAAATCCAGCCCATGCCGAATGATTTCCGGCATGAACAAGTCGCCTTGTGCATCTCGAAATACCACGCCGTGGGTTTCCAAAAAAACCACTTCCTCGGGTGATAAGTCGAAGGACTCTGCCCGAAACGGTATCCGTTTGTCGTCGGGCATGGCGGCACGGAACCGGTTGAAGATGCCCTCCAGCATGGGTATTTCGCGTTCGATCTCGGCAACCTTGTTGCGGCTGCATTGCACCAATGCTGTGCGAAGAGACGCAGGCGTGAGCTGAGCGTCGTCGTCCTGCATTTCTAGCGCTGCATATCGCAATAGACGCACCACATCTCGAGGTTGGAGCCGGGCTTGGAAGTCGGATAGAGCCGCGAGTACCCAGCGATCCGAATACGCCTCCTTGGACTTTTCGGAGCCCATGCGCTCTCCCCATAACGATTCCAGTGAACTGCGCAGCTCTTCATAAGATGCCAGCGGAATTCGTTCTGCATCCATTACCGCACGCCCTGCACGCTCGAGCACCCAAGCCACCAGCCGCAGCGCCTCGGTCGGCGACCATGAAAGAATGAATCGTTGGTGCTGTTTCTCGAATTGACCAAAGTTTTGAGGAATCGCTGCTTCGGCCAAATCTCGTCGCACGAAGGTCACCAGCCCTAGGTGCCGCGAGCGCAGATCCCGCACGAGGGTGCTGAAACGGTGCAATAGTCCGCGCAGCAGGCGCTGCTGATCGGGCGTCAAGGGATTTCGAGGCCCCGGCTGAAACGAGTCTTCCAAGCCATCCACGACCAGCACGATGGGAACCTTGCGAGCAGTCAGCTCCGCCGCAAGAGCTTCGACGCTGATCCCACACTCTTCGGGCAATCCCAGTCGGGCGGCGCTCGCCTGAGCCCAAAACGCCAATTCGTCACCGCCGAATGATTGACTCGATAGCCGAGCGGCCAAATCGTCTTGCGTCATTCTTCCTTTGGTCACCCCAAGGGCCTCCCAAACGCGTCGCTCTGCATCGCGCAATTTGGCGCGAAGCATATCTTGCGCGTTTTGTGGGCCCAAGAGCGGGAAAATGAGCGCGGATGGAATTCCTTTCGGCGCAGGTTTGGGCTCATTCACCATGCGCGCGAATGCATCCCATTCCCCGACGATCACCATTTGCCCCCATGCATACGTTTTACCTGCGCCCTTGCCGCCGAGCACGACTGCCGTGGGCATTGCCCCCAGCGATTGGTCGACGAGCGCATCCAGCGCCGGAGTTGGAAGCAAGCCCTGAACAGCATTTCCCTCCGCGTACTCCAAGCGCTCGGCAAGATCGGCAATGGCTTGCATGCTCCCGCGTCGCCCTGGGGCCGTATCGGAAGTCTCGACATCCGCGGACTTTTCGGCGCTCGTGGGAAGCCGAACGAATCGTCGACCGAGCTCCTCCGCACATCGCCCAAGTGGGGTGCTCTGAATCTGCGAGAGCAGGTCGCCCAGTGAGTCGAAATGGAATAATTGTTCTGCAAACATTGCCTCGTGCACGCTCGACTGCGCCGCCGTCCCCGCAGGATCGTCCTCGACTGCGGAAGGAATGCTCTCCAAGAGTTGGCTGGTGATGGCGCCGATTTGATCTTCAGTAAACGTCGTAGGAATCATGTTCAGCAGGACTTCTGGAGCCGTCTCCAACTCCGTCCTCGCCTTCATGCGCTCGAGCACCATCAAGGTACCCTCGACCGATTGCTGATTGCAGGAGCTGACCAGAATCGTTTGCACGCGCGGATCGAGCAGCAATGGCGACGAAAATTCCGTCACGCCCGCGCGCAGATCGACCAGAATCACGTCGACTTCCAGTTTCTGCCCCAGTACGGAGAACATTTCGGCGATCACATTCGCACGCCCCCGACCGCGTACTACTTGCTCGAAATCAATGGGCGGCCTAAAAAGCTGATCCTCGTCGCGGCATACGGGAAGAAAGAAAAAATTCGCCAATCCGCTGGGAAGCTCGACGGATTGCTTGTCCCGCCAAAGCCTCTCGACGGCAATCGGAATGGCGGTCGCGCTCCAATCCTCGATGTCGTGCACGAGACCGAGCAGGTCGAAAAGGCAGAATCGATCCGGCGGACCAGAAATGTTCCAAGTCAGCCCCGGCGCTTCGATGTCGGCATCCACGATGAGCACGCGAGCGGGACGTCCCGCGCCCTTTTTATCCATCGATAGCAATGCACCGAGGACGGCCATGAGCGTAGTCGTACGGCCAACCCCTCCCTTGTAGGAATAGAACGCCAACAGTTTTGGCTGATTCTCCTCCACGGGGGTCGGCGTCGGGCTTTGCATGTGGGCATCGGACCAAAGTGGACGCACCACAGCTCGTCGTGCGGGAAGCTCATCTTCATCCGCTTCTTCCCAGGCGATCGTCATGCTTCGAGGGGCATCCAATGCCGATTCAAGCCCGAGCGTGCCTTCATTGGAGAATCGAGAACCAAAAATTTCCTCGAGCTTGCCCCGCGCCTCGTCGCGCCGCCCTAAGGTGCATGTAATGGTCACAGTATCGATCGCCACTGAAATGCGGGTCCAAGGAGGCTCAGAAACCTCTTGGATCAATTTTTCCACATCCCGCCAGGTATATAGTGTGCTCATGCCATTGCCTCTTCTAGCCAAACGACGATGTTCGTCACTACCTTAAAAATCCGTTCACGGTCTTGCGCATGAAGGCGAACACCATATCTCAATGCCTGATGCAATTTTTCCGAGTTGATATGCTCATTCGCACCATCCAGCTTGATGGACGCAAAGCAAAACCGCGGCGAACCTCCAACGATTTTCAACAATTGATCTAAGTCATGGGTTAGATCGTCCTCTTCCAGACGTTCGGTGGAATGCAGCCCCCGGGTCTCGAGCAAGAGACGTTTGAGTCCGCATTCAATCGCATAGATCAGCAACAGAAGCCCCGAGTCATTCACGACTTCCTTGTTCCCTACCTGCGCATGGCGACGAAATGCCCTTTCCAGCTCCCGCCGCCCCACATGCATTTGCCTTTGCTCCCACCAACCGAATGACCATCTCCCATCGCCGTCCACGCTCCACTAAATGAACCATCAAGTTGGGCGGCTACGTTACTCGACGGGGTTCACCTTGACAAGCGAAAAAGTATGAATCGGGCCGGTTCGAACCAATGCCACGCCGAGGGCTCCCCAAACATTTACCAACCATACCCCGCCCAACGCCGTCACCCCACGAGCGCTCATTTTTCACTTCGAGGGTCCTACGCGCGCGAAGTAAAGGCTCAGATCGTCGTCGTTCAAAACGTGCCGCGTACAGCCGAGATACCAGCGGTAAAGGTAACTCACTCTTTCGCCGGCATCGATATCCGCCGCGCACTCGGCACCGGTCCCTCCGTCGCTGCCGAAAGCATAAATGCCTGCTCATCGCGACTGGTATGCGTAATCAGCCGCGCGCCTCGTTTCCACGTGATGTATTGCCAGGCCCAGTTGAACATCACGACGAATCGATTGCGAAAACCTATCAAAAACAATACGTGAATCGCCATCCACGCGAGCCACGCAATCACGCCCGATAGCTCCAGGCTCTTTACTTTCGCAATCGCGCGTCGCCGGCCCACCGTCGCCATCGAGCCTTTGTCCAAATACGTAAACACTTTTCGAGGTTTGCCCGCGATGTCTGCTCGAATCGTCCCCGCCACGAATTGGCCTTGTTGAATCGCTGCCGGGCACAATCCAGGCACGTCCACACCCGCCGCATCGCGCATCGCCGCCATGTCCCCAATGGCAAACACCTCCGGATGCGCCGGAATCGAGCAATCCGTACCGACCACCACGCGTCCGCCTCGATCTATGTCCACGCCCAGGTTTTTCGCGAATGACGTGCCGCGAATCCCCGCTGCCCAAACCACGGTCGCCGCCGGCAATCGTGTCCCGTCTTTGAACGTTATGCCGGATTCATCGATATGCGCCACCGGCTGGCCTTTACGCACTTCCACGCCTAACGTTGCCAATTGCGCTTCGGCTCGGGCGCCCAGTTTTTCAGGGAACGCCGATAGAATGCGCGGGCCCGCTTCGACCAGCACCACCTTCGTCGACGAGGGATCAATCGCCCGAAAATCTCGCGCAAGCACGTGCCGCGCCAATTCGGAAAATGCCCCCGCCATTTCCACGCCCGTCGGACCTCCGCCAATCACCGCAAACGTAAGCAGTCGCTTTCGTGTTTCCAAATCCCCCGAACGCTCCGCCGCCTCGAATGCCAATAGCATTCGCTCACGTATCGATAACGCCTCGTCGAGCGTTTTCAGACCCAGCGCATGCACGGCCCAATCATCGTGGCCGAAAAAGTTATGCGTGGCTCCGACCGCCAATACGAGATAATCGTATGCCAACTCGCCCTTGTCGAGCAGCAGCCGCTTGCCTTGCAAATCGACGCCTTTGGCTTCCGCCAAAAGTACACGGGCATTCTTTTGCGCCGACAACACCGACCGAATCGGAACCGCAATGTCCGCGGGGGACAAACCCGCCGTCGCGACTTGATACAGCAGCGGTTGGAACAAGTGATGATTCGTTCGATCGACCAGCGTCACGCGCACCGGAGCCTTCGCCAGCGACATGGCCGCGTTGAGCCCCCCAAACCCGCCGCCCACAATCACCACGTGCTTTCGATCGGCCACTCGCTCCTCCGAACCCGTCGTCTTGGAGGATCACCATACGAGGGATTCCCACCTGTCTCATGAAAAACACGCCCGCCGCATCTTTGGACTTGGCTTGGCGAAGAAACCCATGCTACTCGGGAGGCGCTCTGGCACGAGGGTAACCCCGTTCGAGCTGGAGAGGTGGCCGAGTGGCTCAAGGCACACGCTTGCTAAGCGTGCGATCGGGAAACTGATCCGAGGGTTCGAATCCCTCCCTCTCCGCAAAGTCTGCACCAAGTCGGAACGACACCAACGCAGGGGCGCGAATCACATCGCGTCCCTGTTTTCGTTTCAGGTTTCGTTTCAGGTTTCGTTCGAGGTTTTGTTTGATGGTGTCAATTTTACACCATCGTGCGTCACGACGAACGTTCGGATCGACAAACTGCGTCGAGAAACGTTCAGGGTTGATGGATGCGCACGACCATCGACTGCAAGAACAGGTAGATGATCTTCACGGCGTCGAACGAGCTGACCGCAGTGAGCTTGATGATGTCGCGCACCGAGCGTTGACCATCGACCGCTTCGAGCACGAGCTTCTCGTTGCGCTTGAGCTGATCGGGCGCGAGCTGCTGGAGCGCCATCGGATCGACGACGGGAACTTGATCGAAGTTGATCGAACTCTCCATCAAGCGCCATTCGTCCACGCGGCGGAAACCTTCGAGCACGAGGCCACTGACGTTGAGCGCGAGCTGAGCCATGTCGGCCTCGGGACGGAACGGTTCCTTCGTGAAAGAGAAGCGACCGTATGGCCAACGAAGCATGTCGTAGATGAGTTCACTGCACTGCTTCGAGAGCGACTCGAGCAGCTCTTCGCGCGTGACGATGTTGCGATTGACCAGCTCTTCACCAAGCAGCTTCGTCGTGCCGCGTAGCTCGGCGAGCAGGTCATCGAGCTGTTCGCGAGTGAGCGCGCCTTTCTCGATGAAGTAGCGGCCGAGGCGATATTCGTCGGACGAACCGCGCGCTTGCACGAAGTCGACTTGGCCTTGGCGCACCGAGATGGTGACGGCTGATCGATTGTTCGTGACGTGCAGAACGCCGGTTTGACGCTGCATCGCGAGCACTTGGAGCATCTCGGCGAGAGGAACTGCAGCGAGGTCGCCGCTCATTGCTTCACGCACACCGTCGCCCAGATCGAAGTTCTTCAGCGTGAGCGACAAACTCGCGAGCACATCGTTGGTCATCGTGCGCGCGATGGCGCCCATGACTGCCGCTTCGTTCGCTCGATCCTCAGGCGAAAGCGCGAGGATTGCGGGCACGATGGCGTTGGAAACTTGTTGCGCGAACTCAGCCCCAGCGCGTTGACGCGCATGACGCTGCATCACACTGGGACGAACGAGGCTGTCGGCTGCCGGCAGCTCTTCCTCGGGCATTTTCTCGCCGTCGGGAACTGGACGCGATCGACCTTCAGCCGTCTTCGCGAGGGCACCTTCGACGACGGTGACGAGAGCACGCGCATCGAACGGTTTGGTGATCGCATCGACGGCGCCCGTTTGTTGAACGAACGTGCCGCGGATCTTGTCGCCCTTGGCGCTCATGAGCACGACAGGGAGCGTGCGATGCGCAGGGCTCGACCGCAGTTCTCGACAGAACTGATAGCCGTTCATCCGAGGCATGACGAAGTCGAGCAATACGAGATCGAACTTCGGACCCTTCTTGATCAGTTCGATGCCGACCACACCATCGCGAGCGGTGGTGGGCTCATAGCCATGTCTGGCCAGGATCGAACTTACGACCTTCAGGATCGTCGGACTGTCATCAATGACCAGGACACGCGCCGGGCTCGTCATGGGCGGCGCAAAGCCTAACTCGGAGAGCCAAAAGATCGCGTAGCGAAAAACTGTAAATCGTACGCCAGGGGAAAACAGCGGGCGGACCTAGGACACAACCCGGGAAACTTGGCCCTGTTCCGTGAGTGCTGGCACTGGGTGGCGGTGCCTGTACCCCGGTCGCCTGTCGAACTCGACCTCGCTTGGCATGAACGCGTGATGCGTTTTGTGGCCGTAACGCTGCCTTTCGGGCTTGCGCTTACAAGAGCCGCCGGCAGCGGTCAGTGGCGAGATGATTTGCCCGCTCTACGAGATCTGGGCTTGCTTGCCGTGGGTGCGTCGGGGGGCGCTTCGACGTTGTTCACGAAGCGTTGAGCCTGCTGCCGCTTGGACCGCGTTCGTTTCGCGCGGCGT
>CAZETM010000133.1:0-16441 GCA_964514885.1 uncultured Polyangium sp.
CGATCAAGTGCTCGCGCGCTACTCGCCCAATGAAGTGCTCGCCCGCTACTCGCCCGAACAGATCATCAACGCGCTTCCTCCCGAAGTGCTCGAAGCCATCCGTCGCATGAAGAGCTGAGTTCGGGTGCCACCCGGCACGCTAGATGTGGGCCCTGTTCAATTCGGTTTGCGGGCCGCCCGCGATTTATCGACTCACGCCGCCTTCACGAACTTCTGCAACGACCGCGCCAAGTCGTGCGTACGCGCTTGCTCGATTGAAAGCTCGCGCAAAACGAATTCCCTCAGTTCGCCCTCCAGCTCGTCGATATCGCGCGCGTACCGCCTTTTGCACTGATCTTCGCCTTCTTCCAGCGCCGCCAAGGCCACTCGATGCCCCAGCAAGTCCGCGCCACGCTGAATCGCTCGCGCAAATGCTCCCCACACACCTGAACTAAACGCCGGCTCGCCCCCCAAAACGCGAATTCTTTCCCGAAGCATTGTCACGCGCCGGTCGTGGCTATCTCGAATTTGCCTGAGCGCGCCCGTTAGCTCCGAATCTTGCACCGCCCGTAACGCCAGGTCGTACGTCTCGACGCTCGCTAGTTCTCCGCGGACGAAATCATTCAGCCGTTCGATGCTCGACGCCTGCTTCGATTCACCCGTACGCAAAGTCGTCGGGGTCTCTTCCCGCGAAAAACTTTCTTTGACGTTTTCTGCAGCCGCCCTGGCTACCGCCTTGAGTTCTTGTGCCGCGCCCTTGGCACCTTGCGCCACATGCTCGAAACGCGACCTGGTGCGCTCGATCGAGCCCTCTTGCGACTCGGGGGCCCGCTCGACCGATTCATTCTCGCGCTCGCGCCGGCTCGATTCAGGCTCGACGTCCTCGGACGACCGACCGTTTTCGGCTTGGGGGCCATGAGGAACATTGGTGGAAAGGTCGGGCTGTCGTTTTTCTTGATTCATGGTGTCGCCTTCTCGTGGTTCTCTTGGGCCGCGCCAGGCAAGTGTCGAGGGATCGTTTTCGAGGGTTCCCCTGGGTGCAGATGTTGTGGTACGCTCGCGCCGTGGCAATTCTCGAAATCGCTCAGCTTGGTCACCCGGGACTACGAATTCGCGCGGACGAAGTCAGCCGCGACGAGCTTCTGGCGCCCGAAACGCAGCAATTCATCGACGACTTGGTGGACACGATGCACCATGCGACCGGTGCGGGCCTTGCGGCAACGCAGGTGCTTTTTCCGAAACGTATCGTGGCGATCCACGTCAAAGACAATCCACGTTATCCGTACAAGCCGAACATTCCCCTGACGATATTGGTCAATCCAGTGATCGAGCCGATATCGGAGGAACGATTCGACAATTACGAAGGGTGTTTGTCCGTGCCGAATTTGCGCGGAGTGGTGTCACGTTACGCGGAAGTGCGCGTGACGGGGTGGGATCGACATGGCGCTTCAATCGATCGTATCGTGCGCGGTTTGTCCGCTGGGACGTATCAACACGAGGTCGACCATTTGGACGGGCTGGTTTTCGTCGATCGAGTGACCGACACGAAGACGTTATGTACGTGGGCGGAGTTCGACAAACATTACAAGAAAGCGTTTGTCGAGAGGATCGTGCCGTTCATTCAGAAGATGGGCGGCTGATCATTCACTTCGGAACGACGATCCCACACGGGAACTCGACCGAAATCAAGTGATCGCCATTTTTGATCGTTTCACACGACGTCCCCAATAGCTCGATTTCGTCCGGTGCATTGAGTCGCCAGCCATTGGCGTCATTGTACCCCAAAACCATTCCATCGAGCGATACTTTGCCCGCGGCAGCAGATTCGACATCCACCGTGCCATTGAGCTTCAACACGCACGAGCGTACACCGTTGATGATGGCATCGAAAGCGTCCACGAGCGCTTGCGGGTCGAGAGCCTTGTAAAACTTGGCCTTCTCGGCACCACCCACGGGCAAACCTGCGCCGGCATTCGCTACGTCCTGCAAATGCCCATCGGAAACTTCACTGCCTACGCTGATGACGAACGTCTTGATGTTTTGCCCATAAGCGTCTTGCGCCGCTTTGATGGATTCTGGTTGCCCATTTTGCGGATTTGGCACGGCACACGTATCCGGCTCGCCGTCCGTCGCCAGCACGATGACCTTGGGACCAGGCTCGTTGTACGCCACGAGGTCCTTGGCCACGGCCGATATGCTTTCCCCCGTCGGCGTATCGCCCTTCGGCGTTTGCGGTTTGTAAACGGCATCGATGGCCGCGAAATTGGCGAGCGACAAAGGAACCTTGGCGAGCATCGGACACACGCCCCCTACATTGCCTCCGTCGCTCGTATACAATGCCAAACCAAAACGTACGTCATTTTGCAACGTTTTCACGATGCCCGTATTCGCATCCATGAGCGTCTGGTACAGCACGTCCCAACGATTACCATTGCCAAAGGCCGCGGTCATGCTGCCCGATTGATCGATGAGCAACATCACGGTGGGAACTTGTTTCTCGAATTTCACGACGACGTCCGCACACGTCTCGGGTCCCATTCCACTGCCACTGGTGGACTGAAAAAGCCCACCAGCTCCATTGCTGCCGCCGGCACCCCCAGTGCCACTGTTATCGCCTGGAATGCATTTTCCCCGCGAAGTACATACCTGCCCCGCGGCACATGACATCGCTCCGGTTGCGCAATCCGCGGTACACGAACCGCTCAATCCGCAATACAGTCCCGTGGGGCAAGAAAAATCGGTGGCGCATACCGAACCACATTGACCCGCATACACGCTATCGCAAGGCGCTGCAGCCGTGCCGGAGCCACAGTTGACGCCCACGACGGCAAGTGTCGATAGCGCCATCATCGAAAGGGCGACCGAGACAAACGAACGGCGAAAAGAAAACGCTGAACGCGCAGTACGACGAGATGCAAAAAGCATGATTCCTACTCCTTTAAGTCTGGCGCCAAGGTTATCAGCCAGAGCCCCGTGGAGATATACGGATTTTCTACAGATCACGCGCTCGTTTTTGCCGTGATGCGCAAGGCTCCAGGTTCGGTAGGCCACGCATTCAATCGTCAATTTGGTGCCACTTTCACTTGGTAAACCCGCGTTTAGACGGAATCTTTTGGCAACTCCCGATGCGTGTTAGCGTTCGCGCCGAGTGCCGATGCCAGACTATCACCTCGCCAAATTGACGGCAGACCAGCCTTGCCTCTGGCTGCCCCTCGCGCTGCCCGCATACCAGCTCGTGCGAGGCGCTACGACTGGCGCAACGAGCACATTCGAAGTGTCGCGCTTCGAAGGCGAAAGCAACGAAGCGCAGATCGAAACGTTGTCGCTGGTTCATCCGGACGAATCAGCCGCGACAACGGAGACACTCGCGCAAGCGCCGCGTGATGAATTGCTACAGGTTGCCGCAGCCGTGGTGATCACGTCTTTTTTGCGAGTAGCCACCGGGCAGCGTTTACGACGCGTCTCTCGAGGCGAAGGTGGCCTTTGGTTCTACTTGGACCAACCTGGTGCTGACGACGATTGTTTGCTTCTCGTGGTAGCCGCCAACGATGACGACGTGCACCGGGCTTTGGGTCGGGCCACCGAGCAAGTCGAGTACGCACCGTGCGCGCGCAGAATCGCAGCAGCAGTGGCGTTCAGCAGCGGCAAAGCTGCATTGCGGGTCCTGTCATGATGAGCTTCGCTTTCGGCGTCGAACCGTGGCCGCGAACGCTCGAAATCCCCGATGTCGAACGACACAAGAGCATCCTCATCCAACAAGCGCTCTACGCTCGTATCACGCAGCCGCGCATCGTGCACCGTACGCTCGCGCGAGGAGCGCTCTATTGGGAGCGTTGGCTGCTCGAAAAAGATCCTGGCCGTCGAGAACAAGAGCGTGTCGTGTCGGGGCTCGAGCTGGCGCGCGACGCGGGTGACTGGAAAGAAGCCGAGATGCTTCTGGCGCATTGCGAAGGGTCGCGGCGCCTCGCACTGGCGTCGTTCGTGACGACGTGGCGCGACATCGTGCGTGATCACTTGCCCGAGCAGGTTGAAAACGAACAACGTCTCGAGATCGCATTTCAGCGCTTCCGCAGTACAAAGGCCGTGGAAGATGAAACAGCACGCACACAGCTCGTGTGCGAAGTGATGGTAAACGCCAAAGAGATCGGCGATATGGGCTCACCCGTGCCCGTCAACAATCTGCTGGCCAGAATCAGCGTTTCGCTCGGCAGGCACGAAGAAGCCGAGACGCACTACACCGCGCTTCTCGTTTGTCGACCACTGTGGATCCCCTACATCGTGCAACTGTCGGAGCATCAGGCGAAGACCGACATCAAGCGAGCTTTTCACACGATCGAGTCGGCCAAGAGCATGCTCGGCAAGGACTTTTGGCTGGTCACGTGAGCTGAAGGTCCGTACGACACACGCAACAAAGGGCGCGAAGAATCGCGCCCCCCACCATCGTTGCTCGGAATCGTTCGGTGACGTTACACGCCGCGTGAACGTGCTTCGCGCTCGAGTTGCTCTTGATACGCGACGCTGAAACGCGCCCACGGACGCGAACGCAGACGACCGTAACCGATCGGCTCGCCCGTGCCTTCGCAATGGCCGTAGTCGCCCGCCTTCACCTTGACGAGCGCGCGATCGATCTCGCCAAGAAGCTGTACGTCGCGCTCGAGAAGTCGTGACGCCATCGCCGTCATGCCTTCGACGTTGGCGTCGTCCATCTCGTCCCCAACTTCACGCCCCGTGTCACGCTCTTGTGCGTGGCGAGTTTCGATGCTCGCCAGAAGCTCGATGCGGCGTGCCTCGAGCATGCCACGAAGCTCATCACGCTGCGCGTCGGTGAGGTCGGGCGACTCTTCGTCGACCTCACGCGCACCCCCGCGGCCAGGAGGAGGACGCAAGGGCAAAGCTCCATGCGCGATGCTCATGGTCCCCGGTTCTTTTCGGTCAGCCATACGTGCCGTCTACCCTTCTCTATGTGTGCGAAGCATGTCTGGTGAGGCCCGGCAAATAACGTGCCCTCACTAGCCTGCGCACCAATTGCACGCAAGTTTGCGAGAAGCTCATTTCACCATGGGTCGTTTGTCCAGACACAACAGGTCAAAATTCATTCATGGAGCGAGTGTTTTGATCAGCCAGCCGATGTCTTCCATCACCGGTTTCTGGACGGCAATCGACACGTCGCCCCGCGGAGCATCGGTGCCTTTGGCCGAGGTGGAGATGAAAATGGGAGCGTCTCCCTGGTGCGGCATGGAAGAGAGCGATTTGGTGAGCTTCTCGAGCATCTGGTCGGATCCGCGGCCCCCCATGAGCCCGCCGGATTTCTTCAGGCTCTCGGTGAACATCTTCATCGTGGTGAAGCCTGCGGACATGTGATCACCGCGGCGCAACTGCTGGAGATCCGTGCGGCTCGCGATCGTGCCTTCGTCCGGTGCGCCCGTTTTCGCTGCGAGCAAGCGTTTCACGAGACCATCGGGCTTGCCGACACCGACTGCCACCCACGTGCGCGATTTGCCATCTGGCATGAGCAAGACGTGCATCTCGGCGCTCACGACATCTTTGTCCTTGGCGCTCTTGATGGTGCCCATCTTGTTGGCCGGCAGATTGTCGACCTTGATCACCAAGTCGAGCGAGCCGGCACCAAGACTCGCTGGGCCCGGATTCACTTTGACGACGGGCATCAGCTTGGCGTCCTTCTTGAGCTCTTTCTTCAGCGCGTCTTGGAAACCTTTGCGCTTGTATACGTCCTCGATGCGCTTGAGATACTTGGCGGTCGCTGCCGAGCCTTCCTCGAAACCAACGATCGACCAACCAGTGAAGCCGCCCAAGAACGCATCCATCTCTTGTTGCGGCGTGAGGGGTTTGCCCGAGGCAGCAGCCGTTTCGTACGGACCACTGGCGCTCACCGTCTCGACGTACGGATTGAGCGGCAGGTCGAGCAGTTCGCTCAGCGCGCGATGATCAGCTTCGTTTCCAACGGCAGCTTTCGCGAGCACACCCTCGAGCAAAAGGCGGCCAGTACGGAACATCGGCGTGAACTTTTTCGGATCGGTTCCTCGACCATAAATCGCGGTGGCACTGTCCTTGGGCGCTCGCCAGTAGATGGCAGGAGGCGGTCCTGCACGATCGGGACGATCACCCATCAAGCCTGCAACCCACGAGGTCTTGCTGCGCATCGCAAGCGAAGCGCTCGCACGCAAACACGTGACGGGATCGACTGAGACATCGAGCGTGATCTTGTCTGCATCCGCAACGATCGCGACAACTTCATCCGCGACTGCACTTGCTGCATCGACGATCGCTTTGTCGAACTTCGGCTCGCCAATGGTGCCTTCCGCTTGCGCGAGCACGGGCAAACCTTGCACGACACCTCGAAGCTGAGATCCGAAGCGAGCCTCCACAGGAAGCAGTCGCAGTTCGACGTGCATGTCGGCTGCACCCACGGTCGATGTCGGCAGCGTGCGCGTCAGATAAGGCGCGAGCGAGGTGACGTCTTTTTCCCTTGGACCACAAACGAGTCGCACGGGCGCGGCACCTGCCGAAGCGGCGATGACACACACGGAATCTTTGCGGCCGGCGATGCGAAATTGCCCTGGCGCAAGCTCGGTGAGCGGTCCAGCAGGCTCGGCCGCAGCTTTCGCTTTGTCGAACGAGGACAAACCGATCGATACCGCGACAAACCCACCCGGACCCTTCGCTTGCGGATCGAGCGCAGCGACACCGAAGACCGGCGCGTCGTACGCGACAGCCGCAGCGAGCGCACGCACGTCGACGTTCGGAGACACGAGATCACGCAGCACGTCGCGCATTCCGATCTCGGCTACATCGAGAGTTCTTTCAGGTTGAGTGTTCGAGCACGACGCGAACGCACGCAGCGTGTCGGCTGGGTTTTTCCAGCCCATGATCGCCACGACATCTTGCGGCTCGACAACGGGCGTCAGGTCGTACGCGGTGCCTGGAGTCGCCGCAGACGGGGGCGCAGCCACCTCGAGTTCGGCTTTCTCTTTCGGAGCGTCATTTGCGGTTTTTGTAGGCTCAGTCGTCGTCGGCGAAGGACCGCACGCGAGGACAAACAGAGACAGGAGCGGAAGGAGCGGCTTGCGCATGGCGCGGTCTTATACGTGGCAATCGCGCGCGCGTCGACCCTCGACGAAAACCTGCGTACGCGACTTACTTGCGTTCCGCGTAACATCGTCCTACGTCAAACGACATGCCTTCACCGATTCGCATCAAGAAACCCAACAAGCTCGTAACCTTCGTCGTCCCCGCACTCTTTGCGGCAGCCGCCGTCGGATGCGGCGGTGACAGCAAGCCGCCGCCGGCCAAACCAGAGCCGACCGTGGCGCCAACGACACCTCCGGCGCCCACGACGACGCCCACCGCAGAGCCAGAAAAGCCCCCGACGGATAAAACAGCGAAGCCCGATGCAAGCCCGCCGCCTCCGCCACCCGCGTCGTCGGAACGACCGCCCGTGCTCTTGAGCGACGAGAAAGAACTCAGCGCGGCGGTTTCGTCGAGCCCCGGGGCGAAGTTCGAGCTTGGCGACGATACCGGGCGCGCCATCTTCCGCATTCGCGAAGGTGCATTGTCGTCGGCGCACATCTTCACGTTCAAGCTCGAACCGAAAGGCAAGTCGACGGGTATCCCGCTCGGTGGCCGAATCTATCGACTGATCGTGCAGGTCGAGAACTCGACCGAAAGGCCGAAGCTCGACACCGTGGACAAACCCTTCGAGTTCACGCTCCCGACCGACAAGAAGAAAGACGTCAATCTCGCGATCGGCGAGGTGAGTGTCGATGGCAAGGGGAACGAGAAGATCGCTTGGACGGTCGTTGCACCGGAAAAGATCGACGAATCGATGGGCACGGCATTCTTCAAACTGAATTCCGTGGGGAACTACTACCTGCACGCGACGTTGAAAGCGGTGTCGCCGCCGGCGCCAGCGAAGTAAACGCTTAGGGCAAACCCGCCCAATCCAATCCTGCCCGTCCCAAATCCACCGCCGCGCTCGCGAGCATTCGTCTCGGAATACGCTCGCCGGCAAACCAATTCATCCCCGCCGAAACGATCGCACGCGAACTCGTCACCCATCGTTCGACCAGCGGCCGCGCCAAACCATAAACGTGCCGCGCTGCTTTCGAGCGAATCAGCAAGTCAAGCCCTAAACGCGTCGAGCGCAAACTTTCGTTCCATCGGGCAAACGAGAGATCGTCCCGCTCGAGGCACTCGGCCAGATACGGCCCGGCCACGGCGCCATATTGAATCGCCTGCGCAATGCCCTCGCCAAGCACCGGATCGATTCCTGCCGCTTCCCCCACGAGGAGCACGCGCGGTCGTGCCAATGGTTCGGACAGAGAAACCCCACGCTCGGCAAAACGACGCTCGGCGTGACACGACGATAACACGCCTAGCCGTTCATTTCGTCGTCGAAGCCTTTCCGCAGTACCCGGCGAGCCATCGGGGCGCTCGGGAATACCCTCCGCCCGTAATTCGTAAATGCCGCGACAAATCAACTGCTCGCCACGAACGATGGTCGGAAAGTCCCACGCGTACCCAGCCAAACCTTGATCTTCCAGATCGAAATGCAAAAGATCTCGAGGTCCGTCCGCGGCGATTGAAGCGGTATCGACTTCCAATGCCTGCGCCATGAATGCACCGCGAGGCCAACCCATGACGCGACGAACGATACTGCCTACGCCATCGGCTCCAACGATTGCACGTGCTCGAATTTCGCCCGCCGATGTGGAAAGACAAACACCTCGAGCACCAACGGATACCTGGTCGACTTTGACGCCATCATGAATACGCACGCCAAAAATCTTGGCCTGCTCGGCAAGCGCTTGGTCGAATTCGATGCGCCGAACGACGCGGCCAATCACGGGGCCGTCGTTACGAACAGAAAGGGTTTGCCCTCGAGCACGCACGGACAAACCTCGAATGGGCACGTGCGGGACATCGACACGAACGCCAATGGAATCGAGCAGACGATCGGCCCGCGCGCCAATGGCTCCAGCGCATACTTTATCGCGAGGATATCGCCCACGTTCGAGAACGAGAATACGGTCGCGTAGGCGAGGCGCTGCTTGGACGAGAAACAACGCCGTGGACAATCCGGCAGGCCCTCCGCCGACGATGACGAGGTCGACGTCGAACGGGGGCGCAGACGGCATCAGGTCGGAACCTCTTCACCCTCTTTGGGCGCTCCAGCTCGAATCATCGTGCCCACACCACGCGACGTAAACAGCTCGGCGACGACATTGTGCGGAATGCGTCCGTCAATGATGTGCACGGTCTCCACGCCACCTTCGAGCGCCCGCAAAATGGCCGCCGCTTTGGGAAGCATTCCTCCCGTGACGGTTCCATCTTTCATGCGCAATTCCAGCTCTTCGGCGCTCAATTCCGAAATGAGCAGGTTATTCGAAAGAATTCCCGCCACGTCCGTCAAGAAGATGAGCTTTCGCGCGCCGCAAGCAATGGCAATCTCGGCCGCCACCGTATCGGCATTGATGTTGTACGTCACGCCGTCTTTACCGAGGCCAATGGGCGAAATGACGGGAATGTATCCTTTGCCCAAAAGCAACTCGATCACGTCCGGATCGATTTTCGACACCTCGCCGACGTACCCGAAGTCTTTTCCTGACGGAGCATGCCACTTGCGCGCCTCGATGAGCCCGCCATCTTTACCGGACAAACCCACGGCTTTACCGCCCGCTCGAGAAAGCGACGCGACAACCTCTTTGTTGATCTGGCCCGTCAAAACCATTTCGACGACCTTGAGGCTCGCCGAATCGGTCACGCGCAAACCATCCACGAATTCGCTCGTTTGCCCCATTTGTTCGAGCGTCCGCGAAATTTCCGGTCCGCCGCCGTGCACGATGATCGGCGACAAACCAACGGCTTGCAAAAGCCGCACGTCCTCGGCAAACCGATCCTTGAGATCCGGACGCACCATCGCCGCGCCACCGTATTTGATGACCGCGCGCGTTCCCGCAAATCGCTCGATGTAGCGCAATGCCTGCACGAGCGTGTCCGCCTTCATTTCGGGCGTCTTGTTGTCGAGACGTCCGTCACGACGAACCGGACCGTCGGGTGAATCGACGAGGACCGCGGCGTAATCAGCATTGATACGCACGTAGTCATACGACAAGTCGCATCCCCACGCCGTGGCATGGCCAATGCCCGTTCCTACCGTGACATCGACGAATACCTCTTCACCGCGAAGCAATGCCCGCAGCGCATCGGCATCGAAAGGCTTGGGCTTGCCGTCGGCAAACACCGGAACGTTTTGCAGTGACACCGAGGTTTCGCTCGGGTCGAATCGAATGTGTTGCTCGGAAGCACGCGCTCCGATGGCCGCTAGAATGCGTCCCCAATTCGGGTCTGTCCCAAAAAACGCCGCCTTGCTCAGGTTCGACTCGGTGACTGCACGTGCGAGCGTTCGCGCCGTGGCCACATCTTCAGCGCCGCGCACGGTCACCGTCACCAAATGCTGCGCGCCTTCGCCATCTGCGGCAATCATCCGCGCAAGCTCGGTGCATAGATCGGTCAGCGTTGCAGCAAAGTGTTGCGCATCGGCCGTATCGCGCGCAGTAATCTCGTCATTCTCGGCCATACCATTGGCAAAAATGAGCACCTGGTCATTCGTCGACGTATCGCGATCGACACTGACCATGTTGAACGTTTCGACAACCGCTGCGCGAAGCATTCCATCGAGCACGGTCACATCGATTGCGGCATCGGTCACGATGAACGCGAGCATCGTGGCCATGTTCGGGTGAATCATTCCCGAGCCCTTGGCAATCGCCGCAATGCGCACTCGATCCCCGCCCAGGAAAATCTCCCGCGACGCCATTTTCGTCGTCGTGTCGGTCGTGAGAATCGCTTCGGCTGCGGGTTTTGGATCCGTGCCGAGACGCTGCAAGAGCGAAGGCAATGCCGATTCGACTTTCTGCGCCGGAAGCGGAATGCCTATCACGCCCGTTGAACACGTGAACACCGCATCGGGGGGCACGCCAAGCGCATTGGCAACCGCAATCGCCATGCGCTCGTTTGACCTCACACCCTCTTCACCAGCGAGGCAATTGGCATTGCCGCTGTTGGCAATGATCACACGCGCATCGTTGCGCGGTAGCCTCTCAGCGTTCCAATCGACGCATGGCGCACGAGACTTCGAGCGCGTGAAGCATCCAGCCGCGCGCGCAGGAACCTCCGAAAGCACGAGCGCAAGATCGGGTCGTTTGAATTTGATGCCGGCCGAGCCACCGGCGAAGGTAAAACCATTAGGTATTTTCACGAATTGCCTCTGGAGAAACCCGGCGTGGAGCCATTCATCGCGCAAAGATTCTGCAGCGCCTGCGACGCAGCGCCCTTCATCAAGTTGTCGAGAGCCGATACTACGACCACCGAAGATCGTTCAGGTAAAACCTTTACCCCCACACTCGCGAGCGGCGTCCGCACGACGCGCGACAACGTCACCTCCTCCGGCGACGTGACCTCGACGAGGCTTTCTTCAGTTTCGTACGTTTGCCGAAACAATGCTTCGACTCCCGCCTGATGCGACACACTCGTCAGTCGCGCAAACGCCGTGACGATGAGCCCTCGCTTCACCGGCAACAGATGCGGCACGAACGTGATACGCACCGGAGCGCCCGCGACACGCGACAAAGCCTGCTCGATTTCCGGCGTGTGTTGATGATCCCCCACGCGATACGCCGAAACGTTCTCGTCCACTTCCATGAACGTAAAACGCTCTTCGACCTTTCGCCCCGCACCCGAAACACCACTCTTGCCATCGATGAAAATGTTTTGCAGGTCGATGATCCCCGCTCGCACGAGCGGCGCAAGTGCCACGATCGCCGCGGTCGCGTAACAACCAGGATTGGCCACGAGACGCGTTCGAGTGATGGCTGCCGGATCGTTCGAAGCCGTAGGAACTTCGGGCAGCCCGTAATGCGCTTCAGGTAAATAATGTGGCTCTGCGTGGACGAACTTGTACCAACGTTGATAGTCGACTGGGTCAGGCAATCGAAACGCGCCGGATAAATCCACGACGCGCACGCCGCTTCTCATCAGCTCGGGCGCAAGGTGCATCGACACTTCGGCGGGCGTTGCAAGGGCAGCGAAATTGGTTTGACTTGCAAGCTTTACGCCGTCGGCCATCGACACCACGAGCAAGTTTGCTGCATGCTTAGGCACGCGCATACATTCGCCAAGCAACTTGCCTTGCCAGCGATCTGCAGCCACGACGGACAGATCGAAGTCAGGATGATCGGCGACGAGCTTGGCCAGTTCCGTACCGGAAAAGCCGCTTACGCCCAGAATCGAGACGGAGGCAGGTTGGGTCGACACGCGCGCGCTCTCGTACTGTCCGAGAGGCCAGGAGTCAAACAGTTGTGTACGAGCGCTGCGTCATGGCACCTCGGTTGCTGTCCTCGTCGCACAAGAGGTGACGTGTGCGGATGGGAAGCAACGACAATGCCCGGGACGGATACAAACCTGAGCAACAAAGTAGGACGAGGGCGCGGTGGTTATGGATCTTGGTGGCGCTTTCCGTCGTGGGCGTGACGGGATGCACAGCGACGCTGAGAACCATGCCGAACATCGGGGGATACACCGTGGCGGCCGTGGACGGAGTGCCTTACGCGCTCGATGAATACCCACGTTACTATTACGGTGATCGGTATGCGTATTTGATCGACGGAAGCTGGTATTACCCGACAAACCGTGGTTGGGTGATGTTCATGGAGGAGCCGCGGCCATTGGCGCAGTATCGAATGCGTTTACAAACGGCGCCGCCGGCAACACGTCGACCGGACGTTCAATACGGATATCCACCCCCTCGCCCCACGCGTCCAACACAACCTACACAGCCACGTGAATTGCGACGCGAATATCGACCGCGGTGAAATCGCGAAGGAGGATCGACATGAATTCAATGACCACGAAATGGTTTTTCCTGGCTGCTTTTGCCCTGGGCGGTTGCGTCATGGACGCTTCCCTGGACGTACCGAGCGTGACGGAAAATTCCACGGGAACGCTCACACAACGCTGGTCGATCGGAGGTCGTTTCGATTCCAGTTTGTGCCGAGCGTACGGGGCGGATCGAATGGAGCTGGTCGTTCGAGAACAAACGGGACGCCTGGTCGCTCAGGCGTATCAGCCGTGCGAAGAGATGGAAATGACGTTGACATTGAACGTGGGAACGTACATTGGCGACGCGGTATTGATCGCAGGGGACGGTTCGAGCGTGAGCACGACGCTGGCGCTGCAACCATTTCGGATTCTGCGCGACACCGATACATTCATCGATACGGATTTCCCGGTATCGTCGATGTTGACGGTATTGGATGCGCCTGAAGAGCCGGTGGACGAAGATCAAGAAGTGGACGAAGAGAGTTTGTGACACGCTGCTGACCGCACCTTCGCAAATGCCTCCCAAAGGCTGTAGCTCGCTGGCGTAGCGGGCGTTGTCGTCACGAATCGTTACGCCAGACCACCATCACTTCCGACCCAGAGTGTGAAGAGGCACGAAAAATTTGCCACGGGACGTCCCGCGTGCGACGCAACAAGAAATGACGCGAAGGTTGGACGTCGGGAGACGCGCATGCATCGGTTCGTGAACTTCAAGGGTTTCGCTGACGCTGAAGTCGATCTGTTTCAACCTGTAACGTTGTTGATCGGGAAGAACGGGTCAGGAAAAACGAATTGCATCGAGGGCGTCGAGCTACTTGCGGAGATTGCCCATGGCCGACCGCTGTACGAGATCAGCGATATCGGTCGAGGGGGCGGATTCGAGGTACGTGGCGGGCTCGCGGGATGTGTAAAAACGGGATGTGAAACATTTCGTCTGGAGTTCAGTGGCGCCTCCGAAGAAAATGGCACGAACAAGCTTTTTGCTTATTCGGTCGAAGTTCGTGCACGACCCGAGCCGCGAATCGCCGCCGAATCGCTCGAATTAGACGGACGCACATTGTTCACGACAATCGAGGGTAGTGAAAAACTGACCTCGGGTGTGCTCAAGGTCCGCTACGACAACTTCAAGCGCGGGAAGAACAAACCGATAAAAACACTTCCCGCAGATCGCTCAATCCTATCGCAATACAGTGCATTCGCTTCGACAGACAAACTCGAAGATGCTGCCAATACCGTTGCATTTATTCGCTCCTACCTACACTCGTCATTCGTCTTCAATCCGATTCCGCAAAACATGCGTCAGTACGACCGCATTGGTAACCGCGTACTCGCACGGCACGGGGCAAATATTTCCCCTGTGCTCCACGCACTTCATACGGGAGATGAAGAAGAACGAGCTTCACTTGCACGCATTCTCGAAAAGATCAAACAGCTCCCCGAAGAACCCTTTGCAAAATTCGATTTCGTTACGACCGAAATCGGTGATGTCCTCTTTGGCCTCCGATCGAATAAGAAAAGCCCTCTCGTCGATGCTCGGCTGCTCTCCGACGGCACGCTGCGATGCCTTGCCGTATTGACCGCGCTCGAAACGGTCGAGAAAGGATCCAGAATCATCATCGAAGAGCTAGATAATGGTCTGCATCCTAGCCGCGTGGGCATTTTGACAAACGCGATATGGGAAGCAAGTGCTCGCCGCAAACTCAACATTCTCTGCACCACGCACAATCCGGCAACGCTCGATTCTCTCACACCAGAACAACTGTCGGGCGTCGTCGTCGCATATTGGAACGAGGAGCAAAAGGCTTCGCAACTGATTCGCCTGTTGGATCTCCCGCGCGCGGATGTATTGCTCGAGCGAGGGCATCTTGGCGATTTGGTGACTCGTCGAATCATCGAGCAGCACCTCATGCCCGGTTTCGAGGAAAAGCAGCAAGAGGAGGCACGCGCGTGGCTAAAGTCGCTTCCTTGAGCCGCCCAGCGGTTCTCGTCATCGACACGAGTTATTTACTCGAGCTTTATCAAGTGCCGGGGTGTTTCGACAAAACTGCACACGCGGTGATCAAAGCCAGGTTCAAAATGGCAATCGAGCAAAAAAGCGAGCGGTATGTGCCGTTCCCAGTGATATTGGAGATGGCGAACCACATAGCGCACGGGCGAGACGGCGTTGCGCGCAAGAAACTCGCAAAGCTTTTCGTTGACCATATCCTGCAAAGCTTCGACAAAGGCCAACCCTTCGTAATTACTCCCGCGCTCGACGAAGAAAGCTTGAAACGGCTTCTTCAACAGTTTGCCGCGGAGTTTGCCCACAAACGGGTCGGTCTTACCGATACTTCGATCATCAGCGAAGCGAACCGCCTAAAGCAGAAGTACGGCGACGCCTATACGGTCCACATCTGGACCAAGGATCGCGGACTCAAGTCATACGAACCGGATCACGAGCCGGATCCTTTTGTCCTTTGAAGGAAACGAGCCCCAATTAGGTCAGGCTCAATTCCCCACCCACTTAACCCGGCCAAACCTCGCCGCCTTGTGAAAATTCCCCATCCCCAAAATGGGCGACCAAGCCACTCCACCATTGTTCTGCATGGCGTAAAAGTTCATGCGCCACGTGTCCCCCGCAGCCGGCGGCGACTTCTTCGCCTTCGCAAACGAACTCCACGGTATCTTCGCCTCGACGATATACCCGTCGTCCTTGTCCGCATCGTCGTCGATCGTTCCGCGTAAAACGATCGCACTTTCCAGCCCCGCCGACCATTCCTGATGCCCAAACGGCCCGGCCGGCCCACCATTCGGACGATTGTAATCGTCGAATTGCGAATCGAATACGAAATTCTGAGGACCCATTTGGATCTCGTAATAATCCTTGTTGTCCCCGTCCCCATCCGGATCAATCATGATTTCAACGGTATCGCGCTCCCACAAATGCGGGTCTTTCGAGTCAACCGGAAATCCACCACGAATCGTCGAGTCCTTTACGTCGAAGCCAGCATAAATGAATTTGTCATCCCATAACAGCTTCACGCTGCCCTGAACGGCAATACGAGGGTTTGGCGCTCCAGACCCCACGTCGACGAATGGCCCGGTCGACGCCGCATTCTGCCAGGCCGTTTCGTCGAGCTTTCCGTCAATCGTAATGGTTTGTCCGGCTGCAAGCGCCGGAGCGCTGATCTCTTTGATCACGCTTGCGTCCGACGTCTTTCGTGGAAATCGCGCATTCGACGGGAACGGCCGAGGCTCGTTTTTCTCGGGCCGGTCCGCTGCTCTGCAAGCAACGAGCACGAAAAGCATCATTGCGGCAGAGCCAAAACGCTTCATGACCAGTTTGTACATTTGGGGCTTCGGATCGCCTTCGGCGTCCTTCGCCCCAAACCCCAGTTCTTTTGGAAAAACGTTTTTACTTACGACCCTTTTTACGGGCGTCACGCTCACGCTTGCGCTGATTCTTCTTCGCGTTCTTCTCAGTTTGGCTCAGCGAGCGCATCTTCGTCATGCTCGGACTTTCCGCCCCGCCGCCGCCCATGCCCATTCCGGGGAATCCAGGCATTCCCATCCCGGGCATACCCAT
>CAZETM010000134.1:0-16441 GCA_964514885.1 uncultured Polyangium sp.
ACGTTCTCAAGCACGATGTCGCCGCGGAACTCGCCGCACGCATTCCGCTCGATGCATGCAGCAAGCAAAAGCGCTAGCGCTCCGAGCACGGCGCGAGAGCCGTGCACAGGACAAACCTTCAAAACGTCCCCACGCAAGACAAACCTACGTCACCAAAGGGACCGCATCCCAGGGAGCGAACGACGCGAGCAGCTTTCTTGGGCGGAGCAGCTTCGTCCGCATGCGTCGGAGCTTCGGGTTTGGCGATGATGGCCAGGACCAACCCACCTGCACCGATGACCGCACCGCCGATCCCAAGACCGAGACCAAGTGCGCGCAGGGTGCTCGCGTCGCTCGAGTCCGCGTTGATGACGTTGCGATCGAGCAAGCAATGTTCGACATTGCCGCGACTGCAGTTTGTCCCGTACATGTACTCGTGAATGCTTGCATCACGCTGAACGTTGCTCGCCGCGTGACTGGATGCGATCACCGCACCAAGCCCGAAAAGGCCGACACCCGCGCCCGCTCCAGCCGCGATGATGCCAATCATGCGCTGATTCGGAATCAAGTTCTTGGCCGGCGGAGGAGGCGGCGGAGGAGGCGGAGGCGGCGGAGGAGGCGGCGCTTTCTCGACTTTCTTCGGTTCGAGCGCGAGCGTGACTGCTTTGCCCGCTTCGATGTTCACCTCTTCGACCGCATCCGTGTGCTCGGGCGCGCTCACGACAAACTTGTGTTTTCCCGGCAGAAAACGGAAAGGTTTGTCCACGGGCAGGTCCATGGCCGACTGCTCGTCGACCACGAGTCGAGCCCCTGAAACTTGCGTCGTGATCTTGACCGAGCCGATGTGCGTCATCGCCTTCGCGATCTGATCGGCGATGTCTTTCTTGTCGCTATCTTCGAGCGGACCCGTGGTCGACACGAGCGACGCATCCATCGCTTCGACGGACGGAATCCATCGCTCGAGCGCGAGCAAAGTATAGCCGTACATGCGCAGGATCTGCGCGCTCGGATAAAGCGCTTTGGCCTGTTCGAAGAGGTTGAGCGCTTTGTTGAAGTCATTCGCGCGATACGCACCGAAGCCCTCCGTTGCAGCCTGACGCGCGAGCTGGATTTGCTGCGGTGAGGCGGTGGCGGCGGGAGCGGGCTCCTGCGCAGAAACCATGCTGGGCGATGCCATGACAGCAACACCAAGCAAACCGGAGAAGGCAATGGCGAACGAACGCCGACGTGTGTTGTTCATCAGAACTTGATCGTGCCTTTGACCTTGGGGGCGACAGTGCTCGAAGTTTTCGGTTTGGCGACAACAGTCGTCGTAGCCGGCTTGGGCGCAGACGTTGTCGTGGCCGCGGCAGTCGGTTTCGGAGCAGCAGCGACCGGTTCGGCAGTCGTCGCCGCTGGCACGGGCGGAGGCTCGACAACGGCGATCGCCGACGGAGCTGCTTCAGGCTCGGGCGCAGCCGACGCCGACGCAACAGGCTCGGCCGCCTCGGCAAACGCAACAGGTTCGGCCGATGGAACTGGCTCGGCAGTGACCGGCGGCGAAGGAAGCGACGCAGGCTCGACGACAGGCGCAACAGTGGTAGTCGCTTGAGCCTTCGCCGCAGCATTCGCCGCGGCCTGCTTGGCCTCATTTCCTTTGAGCACAAAGAATAATGCGCCAGCCCCAGCCAATGCGAACACGATGAGGCTTCCCGCGAGGATCGCCCCAACGTTTGCCTTCTTCTTCGGCCCCGGCGTTCCTGCCTGCGTCGAATACAACGGCGCACCCGTCGTTGCGCCCGACATTCCCGGAGGCATCGCGCCACCCGACTGAGACAAACCGAGCGCCGCTGCATTCAAACCCGCTTGCGAAAGGGCAAGGTTTGGAATTCCAACCGGCATCGGCATCCCCGCGTGCGAAATGCCTGCCGCCGGAATGCTCGTGCCAGGAATCGACATCATGCCAGGCGGGATCGATGGACTGTTGGGAGGCGGGATCGACAAGCCGTACATGGGCATGCCCGCAACGGCCTGACGAACCTGCGAGGAGGCCGAAAGATCCGCGGGGTTTGGCATGTCCATGTTCGTCGGTTGCGCCGCGTAGTTGACTTGCAACGCTTGCGCGAGCGCCTGGATTTGCTCCATCGCATTCGCGAAACGATGTTCGACTTCACGTGCACACGCTCGGGAAAACCACTCGTCGAAACGCGGTCCCAAGTGTGGCGCCATGTGACTGGGCGGAACCATCGGCTCGTACAGAATCTGTCCGACGAGCGCCGCCATGCCTTCGGCCGACCAGTAGTTTTTCCCGGTCAAAAGGCGATAAACGATGAGGCCAAGCGCCCACAAATCCGCCGAAGGTCCAACCTTCGAAGCCTGACCTCGCGCTTGCTCCGGCGACATGTACCAAGGCGTGCCGAAGATCGCTCCGTCTTGAGTCAACTCACCGACGCCGCTTTGATCGAGCAGTTTGGCGATACCGAAATCGAGAATCTTGACGAGCGGTGTGCCGTCTTCGCGTTGCGTGACGATGAGGTTCGCGGGCTTGAGATCGCGATGCACGATGCCGAGGCCGTGGGCTTTGTCGAGCGCACGTGCGACCTGCTTCATGAACACGACGACTTCGCCAGCAGGCAACGCACCACGATGTTTCAGCTCGGAGCCGAGATCGCGGCCCTTGAGCAACTCCATGACGATGTACGGGGCATCCCCGAGCTCAGGAGCGACGTCGGCATCGATGACTCGGACGACGTGATCGCTACCGATCGCGACGGGCGCTCGAGCTTCCGTGCGAAAACGCTCGACGGCGCCAGGGTTTGCCGCAAGCGCGGGAAGGAGCATTTTGAGCGCGCAAAGCTCGCCCGTATTGGCATGACGAACCGCGTACACGGCGCCCATGCCACCACGACCGATGATCTTTTCGACGCGGTAACGACCGGAGATCACCAGACCCGGCGGCAAGTCGCCACCGTGTTGAGGATTGAAGTCCGGTTCAGGCTCGGCGGGACCTCCCACCCCAGCGGTAGTGACAGCACCAGCGGCAGGACGCGGAGCTGGCAACGACGCAGCGCCCGCAGCAGGACGCGGCGTAGGAGCAGGGGCACCCGCAGCAGGACGTGACGCTGCTGCACCTGCCGCAGGACGCGGAGGAGGCGGCGGCGGCGGCGGAGCGCTCACACGACCAGGCACGGGCGGCGGACCAGCAGGCTTCGGAGGCGGAGGCGCTGACACAACGATTCTCCCGACGATGGTTCGAAGAAAGCCACAATCGTCGCGATCGGGAAGCTATCGAATTTCGCTTCGCAGAGCAAGACACCCGATCGAAACGCGAAGGTCTCTCTACGTTTCCGCAGGCACGAAGATCTCTGGCCCCAGATCCACCCCATTGGCCAACAGGATCTCGGCCGCGTGATCGATGGTGAGAACCATGGCGCGCGCATGAAGCAAGAGGCGCTCGGCTTCGGACAAGTCCCCTGATCGACCGGTCGTCGCATGCTGCATCAAAATCGCGCCCGTGACACTGACGTTGAGGCTCTCGACGAAGCCACACATGGGCACTCGCACACTGCGTCGACAAACGCGTGAAAGCTCTTCGTGGATGCCGTTTCGTTCGTTGCCGAGGACGAGACAAACCCTAGGAATGTTCTTCAAATCCTCGGGCAAAAGCTCGCCTTGTGGGTGCGTCGCGACAAGCTCGTGCCCCGATGCCTGAAGCGCATCGAGCGCTCCTTGACTACCTGGATACGTGCGGACGTGGACCCACTGCTCACTGCCTCGAGCAACTTGACGCACGGCAAGAAATCCGATGCCACCACGCTCGACGACATGGAGTCGTTGCACTCCGAAGGCATCACACGATCGGAGCACGGCAGCGCCGTTGTGCGGGTCGTACGGGGCATCCATCAGCACGGTGACGGAATCGAGACGCGAGCTGAAAACAGCGTCGAAACGTGCACGACGTTCGGGTGTGAGAAAGGGATCGAGCAAGCGGACGATGGCTTGTTGATCGAGGTCTGCGAGGCGAGCGAGGAGCGTGCGCTGCGCTTGTTCGACCAGAAGCGCATGAGGAGTGCGTCGGCGCATGAGAGTCGGCGCGGGGATAGCACGGGGGTGCAGGCTTGTCTTTGCTTGCAGAGCGCTTGACCGTTCGACCAAGGATAAGGTTGGGCCGGACGAACTTGGCTGGTCGCTACGTAAACCCGGCCATGGATTTGCAAGCGCATTTTCCCATGTCGGATCTAGAGCAAAACAAGCAGTGGTTCGCGCCGCTCGAACGAGCCGAGGGGCGACTGATGTTTTTGGGCATATCGCTGGTGGTGCTGGGGGTGCTGGCGCTGGTGGCGCCATTCGCGACGACGTTCGTGGCGACGATCTCGATTGGCGTGGTGCTGATTGCCGGAGGGATTATGCGTCTATTCCACGGTTTTGAGGATCGGCACAAGCCGGGAGTGGGGTGGCTGATGGTGAGTGCGCTGTTTTATTTGGGAGGCGGACTGGCGATTCTTTGGGCGCCGATCATCGGAATGCTTTCGCTGACGCTGGTGCTGGGAACGTTTTTCCTATTCAGCGGGGTGTCGAAAGGGATTCGAGCATTTGGATTTTCGGCAATGCAAGGACGAGGGTTTCTGCTGATCGATTCGCTGGTGACCGCATTACTGGGAATCCTGCTGCTGGTTCGATTGCCGGCGATGGCCTTCTGGGCGCTGGGCATGATCGTGGGCGTGGATTTGATATTCGGCGGGGCGAGTTTGTTGTTGCTGACGAGGAGAGTGAGAGCGGTAACGAATCCGTAATGGGACAGCGCTTCACTCATCCGTAATGGAGGACAAGGGCACTTCGGGAAACGCTTGAGCGAGGAGGGAGTGCCCCTTGTCTTTGTCGTATTCGGCGAGGGCATTAAGATCGACAAGGCTTAGGTTCGCTGTGTTATCGCTGTGCAGATGCTTGGCCAATGCGTCAAATGTCACCGCCAAATCGGTATCACCTTGGCGATGAGCAAGACGAGACAATGCACGCCAGGATTCCTTTTCGAGCCATTGAATTGGCATCCTCTGCGCAATTGAGAGCGCAATCAAGTATTCGCGCAACCAATCAATTTCGCTGCCCTGATTTTCTGCAACGCGCCCAAGGCCCCAATGCGCGAATGCTATGCCATTCTGATCCAAAGTTCTGCGCGCAATTGCTAAGGATTCGTCGAATTGCATTCGGGCAGCCTCACTATTATTCAGCCGCTCTTCAACCAAACCCAATTGCAATCTCGTTGACTGTTCTCTCTTCGAATCACGAGCGCGCAGCGTGAGCGCTAGAGCCTTCTCGAATTCCCCCTGGGCGCGCAAGAAATCCTGAACATACGCCACATCAATAAACGCCAACCGATTCCACGCATCAGCCTCCGCTACCCTGTCCCCTCCACTTCCGGCCATCCTTAATGCCCGTTCACATCTTAGACGCGCCTCCGCAATGTCGCCTCGGTCAAGCTCTTCTTGACCGGTAGCGTCCCAAGTCACAATGTTTCGTAGAATATTCGCCAACTCAGGGGCTTCTCGAACAAACTGCATTACCGACGCTTCTTTGCCATCCAACAAGTCCTTCCACGCCGTCGCATAATCAGGACCAATCTCGAACCCATACCGGTAGATGTCCGGCACATCGATCGTCGCATCGTCTTCCTCACGCAAGATCCCCAAACGAACCAGTTCTTTCAAAACCGATTCACCGTGCTCGGGAATTCCCGGCTCCTCGTCCGCACGACGAATACCAAGTAACTTCACGATTTCCGGACGGGTAAACGGAATCTTTTGACCACGAAGGTTTTCGAGACGTTTGGCGAGTTTGTCCTCCTCCAGCACCTCGCGCGCCCGATCTTTTGACGTTCGCTTCAACGCACTGAGCAAGTCCGCCGACGCCAACAACGACTTTCCCCGCCCGGGCCGTCGCGCCTTCGCCGCCTCCGCCGCATATCCGAACATGCACATCATCGCACGCGGCGTAATCCGTTTCTGTGCATCTCCCAGGCGGCCCAGAATCCACGCATGCGTCGCGCCTTTGACTACTCCGCGCCCTACAACCTTGCCCGCCACCCGCGCAACGAATGCCTTGTACACCTCCTCGGACATTTCTGCGGGCATGATCCCGAACTCGCCCCGGTCTTCCAAGACCAAGCCGGGAATCTCACCAAGAAGCGCACGCGCAGCGCCCGACATACGCTCATCAGGCAAATTCACAACCTGGCGCACGATGACGCGATAAAGGGGCTCAGACCCCCATTCCAGTGTTTCTGCGCGCGCGCAGAGTTTTGTCGCATCCGTAAAATCGATTTCGCTCGCCTGAAAAAGATCGTCGCGTAAAAAGATCTTACCGCGCAAATGCTGATATCGGCTCGTCAGGGACAACCATAACGAAAGCAATGCGCGAACATAACGACGGCGAACATCGGGCACGAACTGCGCAATGCGATCGATGTAGTCGTACAATGCAACGACCGTACGTTTTTCCGTAGCCAGATGCTTATCGATCTCGTCGAGCGCGGTAAAGACCGGGCCAAGGTTCACCTCGGCAAGCGGAACCCACGCGGAAAGATCGTTGGGAGGCGAAGCAACAATCGTCTGAACAACCTCAGGGAGAGGACCCAGCCCCTGAATTTCATTACGCGCCACCCGCAACAAGTGCCCCACCCAAAATGCACGCAACGCAATGTCACTGGCGGCAATACCAAATTGCTCCATTACGCCGACATCGGGATGATTTCGGTTGTTTTGTGAAAAAACGTCAATCCACACTGCATCGGGAATTTTCTGGTTGCCAAAAAAAGCCCGTAGCTTGCTCGCCGTTCGTGCGTCGCGCGCAAGCTTGAAGAGCGCAGTTTTGCCGGATCCGCGCGCCCCGAGCACGATCAACACGTCGGAGCCAAACGAGCGGGCATGGCGCCATAACGGCAAAAACGTCCGCAGCGGCTCGGACGCTTCGACATCGCAATGCGCCAGCGCTGAAAACGCTTCCAGTTGCAGCGCTCGTTCGTCCAGGATCATTCGTCATCTCCCTCAGAGGGCTCGCAAAGCGCCTCGATACGTTCGCGAAGCTGCCGATAATCCTTCGCGAGCATCAGTTCTTCGATCGATTCGAGCGTGGAATAGCGGCCACGAGCTTCGACGTAGCGAATCACCGATGGCCAATGTTGCTGGGTCTTGTCGAGCTTGTCCACCGTGTTCGCCCGATCGCCGGTATGCACGTACTTCTCGAACCAAGAGAATCCCTTGTCAAGAAACTCTGCTTCTTGATCATTGGCATCCCCCGTCCCCTCGGGCGGTACCATCGTCTGCACAAGAACGCATTGCAAATTTTCACGCCCCTTGCGTTGCACGAGCGTCGCCAGCGAAAGCTCGAGTCCCAAGTACGTCTGCTCATTCGTCCGCCCACACAGCACGTCGACGTGCGCAAGCCGATGAAGCGACAAACCTGCGAGATCATGCAAACCAGCACGCGCATCTATAAAGATGTAATCTGCGGTCTTTCCATCGGCAAACCTGACACCTTGCAACCTCAACAAAAGGGCTCGTAATGCTTGTTCGATAGGACTCGCACCAGTCTGTCTGTGCCTCGCATCCGGGTTTGCCCCCACGAAATCAAGCCGTCCGAGTTTTTCCAAATAGAGCGGCCCCAGATTACCCGCAGGCACCACGAGCACCCGCTCCTTGTCCTGTCCAAGCGCGTCTGCAGGCGCATAACATCCGTCGAGGTTGGCCCTGAGCGTGGCGAGCTCATCCACCAAAAAGTCGACGACTCCCCGCTGAGCTTTAGCCCCCAAAGCCAAGCCAACTCCAGGCGCCTCGAGGTCCAGATCAATCACCACGACCCGCTTTCCTGCTCGTGCAAATTGCCAAGCACACGAAATGAGCGTCGTCGTGCGACCAACACCACCCTTGAACGAATAAAATGTTACAATACCGGGACGACCATCGCCGAGACTCCACGGTGTATTCGTAGAATTCGATTCAAGCCACTCTTGCTTGGACAAACGCCGCTCGAACTTGTACCACGTCGCCCGGGCGCGAACGCCAGTTTGCCCCGTGAGCTGATCATCATAGGTCGCCTCCCACCGAGCAGCTCGGCCGGCCTGGAAGATTTCCCTTGACAGTCGCGCTTCGTCTTTTCCATTAGCCGCAGTCGACCAAATGGGCGGCACAAAATAATCGCCAAGCTCGCTCTTCAGCACGCCGGCAAGCGCAATGGTATCGAGGTTGTTGTTCGCTACGTCCGGATCCACGACGAGCCGCACGCGGCCTCGCAGATCACGCACGACGCAACATCGATTCAGATCGACAAACCCAGGCGTTCCTTCGCTCACGCGAACCAGGGTCGGGAGGACATCGTCGAAGGTCACAAAAGTCAAAAGAGCGTCTCCTTGTCGTCAAATCGACCATCGGCCCACAATGCGAGCACGATGTTATCGACAATTTCGCGGGCTTCACGACAAACCTCGGTAGCCTCAGATATGTTGCGAGTGTTTGTCTTTTCGTAACGCGACTCCACGGTCCACCGAGCAAGTGCAGGGAACCTCGATTCAAAATCCATAATGTCGTATCGATGTGCAACCGGATCGATAGACACTGCAAACTCCAACACCTCGTCCGCCCCACCCGTCGTGCCGTGCCCAATCACTTTGTCGAGCCAGTCCTCGGCGATCGTCGCCTTCCGTGCGCACTCGGGCCCGAACGCCGAGAGGTGATATGCCTGGTCCGGTGACGCATGCCCTCCCGAGGAACCCAGCAGGTGCTCGGCGTCCCGCACATGGCGCAGCGCCGCAGATGCAAGCGCAGTCGCCTTCTTGGAGAGCATCAACGGTCGCGGCTTGGACATCTTGGGCGCCTGTTTTGCAGCCAAACCCTACCCCGCGTCAAGGCTCAATTGTAAAAAGGCATGAGCGACACGGCCGACCGATTCGTCCAAACTCGATGGCAATCCTGCGCCAAAAACTACCACCCAAATTCAACCCTCACCCCATCGATTGCAGCGCCTCGACCACTTCACCGAGCGACGCTCGATCCCCTCCAGAAAGCGCTTTCGCACCTCGGGCAAGCGCTTTTGCCAGCTCTTTGACGTGTTCGTCACCGCCAATGAAATCGTCCGCCGTCGTTTGGTTGGCCCGGGCCAAGTCGTCCAGCAATAGACCCACGTCGCGCTCGTCCACCAATACGTCACCGGCCCGCAATGATACTTCTCCCGCCGCGCTCGCTACGTTCGCCATTCCCTCACGCGCACGCAAACCCAAACGCACCAGTTCGGCACGTTCACGCACCGAACGATACGCAGATTCGATAATGTCGATCTCTTTACGCGCTCGCGTCCGCAAATCCTCGCCCTCCTCATGGTTGGTCCCGGCACCACGCTGCGCCGTTATCATTTCGATTTCACCACGCGCCTGGCCAATCACGCCCGCATACAAATCGATCGCCTCGATCGCCAATTCGATCCGCGCCGCGTAATCGCCAGGCAAACGCGGATCGAGCCCAGCCACCTCCATGGGCCTGCGCCGCACGATTTTCTTGATCGGCATTGCATAAACAAGACGTGCCACCGCCGTTTCCGCCGCCACAAGCACGCGCTGACCAAGATCGATCCGCACATCCATATCGTCGCGCATCCGCACCATATCCGCAACAAGCGACACGTTACCGCCAGATTCGAGCGCCGCCTTGAGTTTCGCAACCACAGATTCACGCGTATCCACGAGCGCCGACATTGCCTGCCGAAGCCGTCCGAGCGCTGCATCCGCATTTGCCACTTCGACGGACAAATCCTGGCCAAGCAGTCGCTTGCGGGCAGCTTCGTCCATTTGCGCCGCTTTGCGTGCACGGGCCTCGTCAATCGCCTTTTCCCGCGTCACCCGAGCATTCGCAAAACGTGCGCCCACCCGCGCTCCGAGCACTCCCACGAGCGCCACCGAAGAACGGGCCAATGCTCCCATGGAGAGGGCGAACAGAAACGTCGTTATGCCCCCTCCCACGCGCAGCGTCGCTAGCCCCACGACGAACGACAACGCACCTGCAATCGTACCAAGCGTCCAGGAAAAACCAGTTTGTCCTCGCGTAACGATCGTGCCCGCCGTCGGCAAACGCTCGATCGCCAGCGTCGCCGTGGACAAGACATACGCGGCCGCACCAACGACGCCGAGCAGCGCAACGAACGCGCCGAACGACGCCAGTGTTCCCACGAGCTGACCGAGGAAAGTGATGTCGATCATTCGATTCTCCAACGGCCGCGCCAAACCTCAAAAACCAACCGCATCGTCCGCTACCGCTAGTTTTGCGGTGCTGATTTTGACTCGGAACGCTTTCCCGTCCCACGTAATCAGATGCAACGTCACCGGGACCTCGCGCGTTTTTTTCGACGAACGCCACCTCGCCGCATAATTGAATCGCCCATCCTCGCCGAGTGGCACTTCAATCGCCGAAATCCCCATCGATGCCGATTCCGACAATTCGGGCAATGCTGCGTCGCGATCGCCCTCTTTGCCCACGAGCACCAAATCCACGTCGAGGTCGTCCCAGGTGAGAATGGCAATCGCGCTCGGGCCGCTGAACAGCGACAACTCTTTCATCTTCCGCGACAAACCATCCGCCAGCGCAGCCTCGGGAGCTTTACCGCCACCGTCCAGCATTTTCGCCAATTGCGCACCTGCCGAAAGACGCGCCCACAGCCGTGGATCACGCGGTCCGGGAGTGCCTTCCGCCGAAGCCACCTGCCGCTCGAGGCGTAATGCCTCGTCCACGCGCCCACTGCCGGCAGCCGCCAAAGCGAGTCGCAAGAATGCAGGCGGATCGGCCGGACGAAGGTCCGTGAGCGTTCGGTATTGTCGATATGCCGCAGCATACCAATGATGCCGCAAAAATACGTCGCCGAGCAGCCGCCGAGAATCCGCGCTTTGCGGATCGAATTCCACGATTTCCGAATACGTTCGCAGCGCTTCGTCTTCGAATCCCTGCTGCGCCAAGACATCACCGAGCGATAACGCCAATTCGGGACTCATGAGGCCTCGGTCGCGAAGCCTTCGCCCGTGCGCCAATGCATCGTCACGTTTTCCGGCTTCGCCCAAAAGCCGCACGATACGGTATTCACCTTCCGGATCGCCCGGCGCCTCAAGCATTCGCTGTCGTACGAGCGCGAGCTTTTGCTCCACGTCGGTCAGCGTAGCCAGCTCGGCATCCACCGTGTCCCATTGGATTTTGTTTCCGAACAATGTGCGCCGAACGGCTGCTGCAATACGCGAATCCACGGTGCGTCGCAGAATCGCTTGCGCCACATACCGTTGCGTGTCTGGCTTGGGCGCCAAGTGTCCGAGCAATGCGAGCACAGCCTCTTCCGTGCGTGCCTTTTGCTGAATCAAATCGAGCAATGCTTGTTCGGCACGCCAATCGGGAATTTCACACGTATTGCGCGCCGCTTCGTAACGCGAGACGAGCGTGGGGCCATCGAGCTCACCTCGTAATCGTTTCGACCACATTACGATTCGATCCGCAAGCGGCCTTCGCGCCACGTCACTGCAAGGCAATTGAGGCGTTACGGGCCGCTGCTGCACGCGCTCGGCTTTCCCCGCGTCGATTTCACGGCGCGGCGGAGGAAGAGCTACCACCGCCATTTTGGGCTTTGGATTCCCCGTGAAACCACCAACTCCGCCCTTGTCGTCTTTTCCGTCACCATCGAATCGCAACGCACTCTTCGGACGTCCACCACCAGCCGGAGACGGCGGTGGCGGTGGCGCATCTCGATCTCTCTGCCAGGGATCCGCAATCTGTTTTTTAGCCTGCCCCTCGAATACCTCGTTCACATTGCCTGCCACCGGCTCCGCAGGACTCGACTCGGGCATGGGACCATTACCAGGTGCTTGCACTGCAGGCGCTTCCGCCACGGCAGAGCGCGCCTTTTCATCCATCCCTTGTGTTTGCTCCTTCGCCAGCATAATCGGCACCGCAGCCGGTGACGACTGCGCAGCGATTGACGGTGACTCGTCAGTCTTGGAGCATCCAAACGCAATGGCCGGAACGGGATTGAGCGCCGTATCCATAATGGCTCGCTCCATAGCCGCATCGAGCGACGTGAGGCGCGTGCCGCGTAATGGCGAATTCCGTCGTCGAATACCTTGCCGCGCATAAGCGACTTCGCTCTCGAGCGCCAGAATGCTGGTGTACGGCGTCATCAAACCATAATCGAGACCAATCTCGACGATTTTGCCCCGCAATTCTTCCGGATCGGTTGCTTCTCCAAGCAGGCGTCGCACTTTTTCCGCTGCCCATAGGCGCGGCACGAGCGACGTGCTCGGCCCCTGCATCATCACAATCGGATGAGTTTGCGTGAAGTCTTTGCCGCCCACACGCCCCTTCACCGTCGCGGTCTGCGGCAGCGCATGATGCGTTCGCGCAAGCATGAGCACCTCTTCACCGCGCGAGATCTTCCCACTCGCCGTGACCATCGCCTCGTCGAGCCCCGCGCCAAGATCAATCGATAACTCGGTGATCGTCGGCGTCTTGATCGCGCTGGCCAAACGCAACACTTCGCTCGTCGCCGTCTCCGTCCGATCGATTCGGAAGCTTTGCCCACCACCTTGTCGCGCCAATTCCCGCAGCAAACCCAAATTGCTTTGAGCTCCAACGGCTACCGTGAACAGACGTGCTCGCGAGGTCGAGAAAGAGCGCCGAAGTCGTTCAGACAATCGATCCGCGGCAACTTCACCCGACGTCGGAAGCCCGTCACCAATGTAGACGACCGCAGGTTGCTCGGTGCCGTGAAGCCTGCCGAGCGCCGCATCGAACATCGCTCCGAGGTCGGTAGCGCCCGCGGATGCGTGCTCGGCCAATTTGCCAAGCGCCGCCGCGATTTCCTTATCGGTCGCCTCCGCCAAACCTTCCTTTGGCCAAAGCACCGTCGGCGCCGAATCGATTGCTATGAGCACAAACTTATCTTTTTTCGATAACGATCGGAGTGTCGCTTCCGCAGCGACGGCCTTTTGTTGACGTACGGCTTCGTCACCAGAAGCCGAGGTATCGACCACGACAGCCACATCGCCCGGAGGCTCGGGAACTTTGGACCAATCGACGTCGGGCACGTACCTGGCCATCACGTAATCGGCGCGATCACTGCCCGCGGACCACCGAGAAACCTGCAGCGGCGCAATTTTGTTTTTATCGACCGGAGTCGCTTCGATTTGAAAATCTGCTCGCGGCAAATAACCACTTCGCCGCATCGTCACGCGCCGACCACGCTCTTCGACCACTGCATCTGCGAGGCTCGAAATGCGCATTTTCGGGCCGACAGTGCCTAGATCCACTTCGAGCGAAAACTCGCCGATCCGTGCAGGTTCGTCCGAGCGCATTGGATAAAGGTACTCGAGTTTGCCCTCTTGAGACGGAATCACTTCGAGATACCGCAACACGACGCGGCGCGAGCCTGACGCAGGAATGGGAAAGATCCGCGAACGATAAGTACGACCATCGACCCATTCGAGTAGCGCGGGCGAATGACCGGTCGCCACGGCTTGCGTATATCGAGATGCGGCTTCTTTGCGTTCGGTGACTTCACCTTCCACGAGCATGCCATCTGTTTCGACTGCAAACGAAGTGACGATCGCCCGTTCGGGCACGCTGAACCAATACCAACCTTCGAGCACTCCACCGCCTGGATTGCCGAAGGTTTGATCGACTTCGGTTTCCGCTAGGCCATCACGAATGACAGCGCGCACCGATTGGCGGCTGATTTCGAGGAGCTTTGCTTTGGCTCCCATGTCCGTCGGCGAAACGCCGTAAATGCGCCCGGCACCGCTTGCATTTCCGGCGAGCGGCCGGCCATCACCCATGCCGCCCGTCCAATCGTCCCAAAAAACGACGGGTTTTACGTTGGGTTTGTCCGAGCCTTTGATTTCGACCTGCTCGCCCGCGTTCACTTCCACGCGCCCGCCAGGCGAAGTGACGACCGCCAAACCCCGCGTGACGACCACGCGCGTTTCACCGCCGGTGTTCGTGATTGACAAACCTGCATCGGCCGCAGAGACGGTCGCCGCGCCAGCCTTGTGCTGCATCGCAGACCGTTCGGACGGAGGTGCGTCGAGCCAAACCTCACCGGAAAGTAGATCGGCACCTTCGGGGAGAAGCTTTACTTTCGTATCACTGCGCAGAAAGAGCGACGAGCCATCGGCGAGACGGACGAGCGCGCGGGCGCCGCTGCCCGTGGAAACTTCGGCACCTTGAGGCAAAGCAACGCCCGAGATGAGGGTCGTATTTCGTTCACCGTCGGACAATCGAACTTCGCCGGCCGCAAGCTCCAAACGCGCATCGACGACGCCTGCACGCACGGGAGGCACGCGTTGTGTCGCGACAAACACGAGGACACACGTCAGAAGCACGAGCAGCCCAAACACTGCACGAGCCGACAACGGATGGTTTTTCCAGTACGCCCTGAGCCGATCGAGAAAGCCAGTCATGTTCTCTCCGAGGTGCACGTTTGCCGCGCGATGAGACGGAGCAGCCGCCGAAACGTTCTCGTCCCCCAAACAAACGTGGCGCGTCATGATCGAGCGATCGTGGATGGGAGGAAAGATCTTTCTGCAAACGGAGCAATAAGTCGCCGGCTATCCTCATGGACAGCGGCTTTGCGCGAGTGTTAGGGTTCGTTTGTGAAAACGCCACCTTGCATCAGCGCGGAACTGCTGGGTTACCATCGGTACCGGCGGCAATTTCTCGAGCCTGATCGCAAGCAGATGGTGATCGTGATGATCACCGTGACCGTGATCATTTGTGCAAGCGTTCGTAACGATTTCGTGCTTCTGGGCGGAACGACGGCGCTCGACTTCGTGCTCGGCCTGAGGCTCGTCCACCTCACTGTGGCCATTACGTCAATCGCATTTCTATGGCGAGCGAGATCCGTACGACGCCTGGACCAGGCGGGGGCAATTTGGAATATCGCTACGGCATTGTTCCTGGTGGGATTGTGGACGACGCGGATTCCCCTGGGTGAAATTCAAGGGCCGATCCTGGCTACCGGGACGGCACTCATTGTTTTCTATTTTACGCAGCGTGGCGCCCTTTGGTCCCGCGCGGTCGCCAGCGTCATGATTACGGGGATGTTGCTGGTATTGATCCGGAACCCAAATGCGCAAATCAGTAATGCCGGAAAAACCACCGGACCATTGGTGGCAGTATTGCTAAACGTCATTGGAATCGCGACGGCATTTTCATTCGAAGAACAACGCCGAAAACGTTTCGAGGCCGAACGGCTCGAGCGACAGGCGCGGCGAGAATTGGTCGCAAAAAATCACGAGCTCGCCATTCAGAAAGAGCAAGCCGAAGCGATGTTTCGGGCGCGAACGGCATTTCTGGCAGCAATGAGCCATGAATTCCGTACGCCAATGAACGCGGTCATTGGTTTGTCTGGGCTGCTCGTCGACGCGCCGCTCGCACCTGAACATCGCGAGCATGCACGCACGATTCGCGATAGCGCAAGCTCACTACTCAGCCTGCTCAACGATATTCTGGATTTTGCCAAAATCGACGCGGGGAAACTCGAGCTATCGCCCGTTCCGTTCGAGATTCGATCAATGCTCACGTCGATCCAAGACATGATGCGTCCGGCGGCCGAGGCGCGCAATATCGAGCTTTCGATGCACGTTTGCACGGAGCTGCCCGATTACATCGTCGGCGACGATGCGCGTTTGCGACAAGTGCTCGTGAACCTGCTGTCGAATGCCATCAAATTCACCAAACGTGGCACGGTGCATCTACAGGTCACGTCCAAATCGTTGGACAAACCCAATCATGAAATCACCTTCCTGGTCGAAGATTCAGGAATTGGTATGTCGCCCGAGGTGATGGCGCGGCTGTTCAAGCCATTCGAGCAAGGTGATCATGGTGTGGCTCGACGTTTTGGGGGCACGGGGCTGGGTCTCGCCATTAGCCGACAAATCGTCATGGCGATGGGCGGGGACATTCACGTCGTAAGTGAGCCGGGACAAGGCTCGAAGTTTTCCTTTACGGTGCGATTTGCAGAAGCGCCGACGCCTGCGCGCATGACGATTCCCCAAATACAGACATCGCCCGACGAGCGCGCTCAGCTCGCCATTCTCGTGGTCGACGATCATCCCATCAATCGACGCGTCGCTGGGGCGATGTTCAAGAAGCTCGGATATCAGCCGGATTTTGCGAATGATGGGCAAGCCGCTGTCGATGCAGCGATGAAGAAAGAGTATGACGTGGTGTTCATGGATTTGCACATGCCAGGCATGAGCGGCATCGAGGCAGCGCAAAGCATTCAGAGGCAGCTTGCAGGCAAGCGGATGCCCGAAATCGTGGCGATGACGGCGAGTGTATTCGAGGATGATCGGGCGGCATGCCGAGCTGCGGGAATGCGTGAATTCGTTGGCAAGCCCATTGAAATGAGCAAGCTCGAAGCGGTGCTGGCGAGGGTATCCGAAGAGCGGGCGGGGTGTCTCACCCCAAGC
>CAZETM010000135.1:0-16407 GCA_964514885.1 uncultured Polyangium sp.
TCGCGCCCGTTGCACCAGTTGGTCCTTGCAAACCTTGCGGTCCCTGCGGACCGATCGCGCCGGTTGGTCCCTGCAAACCCATCGGACCCGCTGGCCCAATGTCACCTTGAGCCCCCGTCGCTCCTGCAGGTCCCATCGCCCCATCCGCACCCGTCGGTCCTTGAGCGCCCGCTGGCCCTGCTGCGCCATCCGCACCCGTCGGTCCCGCAGGTCCCGTCGCGCCAGTTGGTCCAACCAAACCCATCGTCGGACCAACCCACTCGCCGTTGCTGTTGATGACCTCGGTGTTCCCAATCGACACGCTCGAGGGATGAATGTCCCCGTTCACGTCCTGTGCGAGCAACGCGTACGGAACGCTCTGCACAGGCGCTCGCGGAAGTAGCTCGGGCTCGCTCCCAATCGTGATGCCGAAGTATCTCAACGACCCGTCGAATACTTGGTCCCCAAACGGTTCGATCGATCCGAGCGACACCGAGTAATACCCCGCGTCGAACGCAACCGAATGCGTCTCGCTCCAGATCGGCGCCGTCGCATCCGCCGCGTCGTAGATCGCAAACACGACCTCGAGCGAGCCGTTGATCGGTGCTCCTTCGGCGTCGAACAAGCGCCCTTGATTCGTGATGGTCGGAGGAACTGCGGCCCAAGCTCCATGCGCACTGGCCACGAGGCCACTTGCCAAGCATGCGGCAGCCATCCAGCGTCGGAACGAGTGCAGTTTCATGTCCCAGCTCGCTTCTTTCACGCGTGAAGTATCGCTTCCAGCGTACGCGTCTCGATCGATCCGAGTCAACGGACGACGAGCCTGCGTTTTGCGAGTGCCCGTCCAAGAACGTCGCCACAAATTACAAGTGCCGCAAAGGCTTGTGATACGGGCCAGATCAATGGGTGCGCAAGCGACCGCGTGGGACCGAACTGAAGGCCGCTCCGAGACCAAGGGTGTCGGGCCAAGCGAACGATTTGGGGGCGTACGAGCGGATTTCGTCGCCACGCTGGGCCGAAGAGTGGTCGAGCTACGAGCTGCCATCGCCAAGCTGGGCGAAGATGCGTCTTCGTCCGTACGGCGTGATGATTTGCGTCGGCGCGTTCATGCCCTCGCCGCCGCAGCCAGGCTCCTGCGCTTCAACAAGCTCGCCGAGGAGCTCGCCGGAAGCGAAGCGTTGGTCGATCGGATCGCACAACGCGGAAAGCTGACCGACGAGGATTCCAAGCAACTGTATGCGCTGCTCGATCGCGTGCACGAGTTGGCTTGGGGCGAAGCGGCGCTCGTCGATCCCGACAGTATCCCGAAGTCTCAAAGTGCCAGCTCACGCCCGCCGCCCGTGGCTCCGCCACCTGCGCCCGCTCCCGAGACAATCGTTGCAGCACCAAGGAAATTGGATGCACCTCAAACGATCCTGATCGTGGGTCCTGCGCCGCTCGCTGAAGGACTCGTCACCGAAGCCGACGCAAGTCCGTTTGAGGTCGAACTAACCGAAGATTATGCCGCCGCCGCGGATCTGGCTCGAGCGCTCGCGCCCGATGTGATGATCATCGACGCAGACAAACCCGGCGCACGTGAGGTCGTGGCTTCGCTGCTGTCCGATCCGCTCACGGAAGAGCTTCCGATTTTGCTGTTGGGTCGCTTCGTGCGACCCGAAGATGCGGCGCTGTACGCAGCGCTCGGCGTGGCCCGAACGTTGCCGAAACCGGTTTCACCGACGGCGTTGCGCAAAGCGATCATCGAGGTGAGCGCGAGCTACGTGAAGCGTGAGATCGCTCGGGCTCCGCTCGGTGAAGTGACGCTCGACGAGCTTGGAAAACGCTTGGCGGAAGAACTGCGTCGAGGTTTGTGTGACGCGGCGGATGAACGGTCGCGACAAACTCGGATCTCGTTTGGTGAAGGCAGCGAGATGCTTGCCGCGTTGTGGGGAGCGGTCGCGCGCATGCGTGATCTCGTGACGATTCAATCGCGCGGCACCGTGCGTTTCGTGCAAACGGGTCCCGAAGGAGCGCTGCCATTTGCTCCATGGCTCGGGGACTCGAGCCCGCGCGGCGACAAACCGGGTCGTGTGCGAGCGCTCGGTGAAGCGCGAGGCTCCAAGGTCTTGTCACTAGACAAGATGAGCATCGTCGTCGCGGACGATGACGCTGCGGTCACGTGGTTCTTGGCCGATGTGCTGCGACAAGCGGGAGCGACGGTGTACGAGGCGCGTGATGGCGACCGCGCGTTCGAGTTGGCGTGCGAGCATTCGCCGGATCTGGTGATCAGCGACATCGTGATGCCGGGCCTCGATGGGTTCGCATTGTGTCGAGCGATCAAGCGTGATTTTGCGCTGCGCGATGTGCCGGTCGTCTTGCTGTCGTGGAAAGAAGATCTGCTTCAGCGCGTGCGTGAGCTTGGTGCCGGCGCGGATGGCTACATGCGCAAGGAAGCGAGCGCCACGGCGATCGTGCAACGATTGCGCGAGATCCTCGGTCCGCGTTTGCGCGTCGCGGAGCGTCTATCGCATGGTGGTGAAGTGCGCGGTCGTCTCGAAGGTTTGACCCCACGAACCTTGTTGTCGCTCGCGTGTACGCACTTGCCTGCATCGACGCTGACCGTGCGCGATGCGCTGTACTTGTACGAAGTGGAGATTCGTGACGGGCGACCCGTACGCGCGACACGCACGACGGCGGATGGCTCGTACGAACGAGGTCCAGGTGTACTGGCGCGTCTGCTTGGGGTTGGATCGGGTCGGTTTGTCGTGGTACCGATTGCGGGTGATGACCTCGAACGTTTGTCCGCGGCGCGTCCTGATCTATTCGGCACGCTTGCCGAGCAGCTCGTGTCTCCGATCGCGTCTGCTCGAGCTGCGCAGCGGCTGCTCTCGGGTGGCTCGTTGATGCAAGCGACGCGGATCGAAGTCGATCTCGGCATGCTCGGACCGCTGGTCGAGGCGATGCCGAACAATGCGCGTAGCGTTCTGCGTTCGGTCGCTGGCGGTTCGTCGCCGCGCGAGATCGTGATGAGCGGCTCGGCGCCTGCGCGACTCGTGGAAGACGTGTTGTGTGACGCAGCGGCGCACGGAGCGATCAGTGCGATCGTGGGTTCGTCGGGATCGGATTTGCTCACGCCTGCGGTGCAAACGGAGTCGGAGCGACTGCGCGGGATTCGGCGTTTGGTGCCTGTGAACGTTCCGTCGCTTTCCGACGTGCTTCCGGAGCCGGTGTCGCCCACGCCGCAGCCTGTGTCGGCGGTGATCGATCGTTCGGCCACACCTGGGCCGGTGGTCGTACGAGACGAACCCTTGCCGTCGGCGCCGATTGTCCTGACGAACGTCGTGAAAAAGGCTTCGGAAGACGGGCCGCGCGAGACGTTGCGTACTCCGGAAAAGCCGGCCGTGCTCGTGGCGCTGCACGATGAAGACGACGATGCGACGACGATGGCGCTGCTCGACAGGAGCCCCGTTTCAAACGTTGCAGTACAAAAGGTTTCACCGGACGATTTTACGCCCGACGTGATCAGCGGTGTGGACACGTATATGCCGCCGCCTGTCGTGCCGATAACGCCTGAGAAGGTTTCCGAAGCAAAGGCTTCCGAGCCGACGAAGCAACCGACCGCCATTACGCCGCCCCCGGTGCGTAGGCCGCCGTTGCCTGCAATGGCGCCTTCCCCGAAGCCGGCATCTGCGGCCAAGGTCGACGCCGTCGCGACGCCTCTGCGCGAGCCTGAGCCGCTGCCGTCGCCGAAGGCGGCGAGCGTGAAAAGGTCAGGTTCGCCGAAGCCGAGCAACGTAAAAACGTCGCTATCGCCAAAGCCTTCGGCAGTCGCGAAGATGGCTCCTTCGGCCATGACCTTGGGGTCGCTCGAGCCGCCGCCGGTTGAAGAGCTTCCGCCGCCGCGTGCCATTTTGCCATCGTCGCATGCGCCGCGATCGCGTTTCTCCGAGCCTGAATTGCTTTCGGGATCGCCTGGGGCGGAGCCGCCGAAACGCGACAATGGGCGGATGCGTGTTGGAGCGTGGATTCTGTTTGCCTTGGCGGGCGTTGTGTTTGCCGTGGGAAGTCGAGTATCGCATCAACGCTCGATGGCAGCACAGGCCGCAATGGCTCCGGCGCCCGTGGAGTCTCCGGCAGAAACGACGACTGCAGCGCCCGAGCCGGTTGCCGAAGCGCCTGCGCCCGCGCCGCAAACGCCAGCGAACCTTGATCGAAAAGAGGGGGATTCGGCTGAGTTCCCGATTCTTCCGCAAGATTCGCCATTGCGCAAAGAAGACAAGGTGCCCAAGGGCCAGGGGCTACTCGAAGTCATTGCAGGCGCAACGGATTCGATTTTCATCGACGGGCAGCTCATTGGTACCGGTCCGGTCGTGAAAGCGCCGCTTGCGCCGAAGCGTGAGCCTTATGAGATTCGCGTGCGTTTGCGTGGTGAAGAGCGCGTGCGGTTTGCCGTGGTAAAAGAAGGCCGTTTGTCCCGGCTACGCATTGCTCCGCCGTGGTCGCGTTGAGGTCCAGGTTTGCACCCATCGTCCTGCCGCTCGCTCTTGGATGGAGCGCGGGATGCAATGGGTGCAACCAAAAACCGGTTATCGACAATCCGGCTCCGACCCCGACAGCGAGCGCGGCTGCGCCAGCATTACCTTCCGGCCGCATCATTACGGATTTAATCGAAGAGCTTCCTGCGTGTGACATAACGCATCGCGGGATCTTGTTCGATGCGGGCACGCCGGCCATGATCGGGCGTTATGCATGGACGGGGACGGCGCCGCAGGGCATTGAACAGGTCGAGCATGACGCGTCCACGTGGATTCGGGTTTCTTCGCGCACGTTGAAGGTGTTTTTCGTCGCGCCCGAGCCGACGCAGGTGTTCGTCGCGGTACGAGCTCTTGGACACGCGTCGAAATCGGCTTTTGTTTTATTGGACGATCAGCCGCTCGGGACGTTGAATTTCATTCGTGATCAAGTGCGAGTTGCCACGACGCCCGTGACGACTCTTTCGGTGGATCCGGGCCTGCACACGCTCACCTTCCGGTTTTCTGGAAAGGTGAAGGACGACGATGCGTTCGTCGATATCGATTGGATTCGTATTGGGATACCTGACGAAAGCACCGTGACTTATGGTGCACCCACGTTGCGTGATGTGGTGACTATGCGCGCGGCATTGTCGGGCGTGCCGCATCGGGCGATTTCGATGCGCGCCCCGGGTGCATTGCGTTGCACGTTGCGATTGCCTCCTGGGGCGCGTCTACGCACGTCGATTGGACTACTCGGTGCGGGCGAGGCAGAGGCGAAAATTCGCATTTTGCGCGACGGGGAAAAACCAGTTGATCTTTTGGCGCAACATGTGACGGGCGGAGAGAAAGCGACATGGACCGAGGTCGATTTGCCGCTCGATGCGCATGCGGGAAAAGTATCGACGATCGAGCTGGGAATCGAAGGTGCGCCGCCGGGAACGCGATTGATGTTCGGTGATCCATCGATTGTCCTGCTCGCACCTCCACCGCCGGCGACATTGAAAGCGCGTGCGGTGGTGATGGTGGTATTGGGCAGCGTGGAGCGCGCAGCATTGCCGCCGTGGCATAATGGTCCGACGCCGCAATTGCCAGCGTTATCGGAATTGGCATTATCGGCGACGACGTTTCACCGCCATCGCGCGCCGACGACCCATGCGGGCGGTGTCGTGGCTTCGCTGCTCACGTCGCTTCCGCCGCGAGGTCATACCGTGACGGATTTTGGCGCTCGTATGCCTTCGTGGCACACGACGCTCGGGGCGATTGCGCATGATGCGAGCATTCGTGCAGCAATGTTCACGGGAGTGCCGTCGACGTTCAAATCATTTGGATTTGGAAGCGGTTGGGAGCATTTCGTCGAATATCCACCTTATGGCAATGATGCAGCGACGGCTCCGCTGGATGGAGCGGCTACATGGATTTCCGATGTATTGCGACAAGCGCCGGATGCGCGATTGCTCGTTACGGTACATACGCGCGGGGGGCATCCGCCGTGGGACATTACGCCGAAAGAATTGTCGACGTTGCCTCCGAGCAAATACACGGGGGTGATCGAGCCTCGTCGTGGTGCGCAGCAATTGGCGGCATTTCGCAAGAAAAAGGACAGCAAACGCGACCGTGAACCGATATCGGCGCAGGATCTAGAGCGAGTGCGGGCGCTCGAAGCTGTCGCGCTAGCTGCTGAAGACCGGGCGCTGGGCAATCTGGTGGCGGCATTAAAAACCGCGGGCATTTGGGAAAACACGGTATTCGTCGTGACGGGCGACGTGAGCACCGGGGCAGGGTCGCTTTACGAGGAAGGTTATGACTTGGCGGAGGAGCGTTTGACGCTGCCGTTGTATGTGCGTTTTCCCGATGGTCGATATGGCGGGGCGCATGTCAATTTGCCGACGGAAATATGGGATATTACGCAAACGGCGATTTCTGCGCTTGGTATTTCATTTTCGCGCCAAGGGCTTGGACGGGATTTGTCCGCGGTGGCTTCGGGCCTCGAGGATTCGACGTCGAATCCGCAAATTGCGACCTTGGATGATCGGTATTCGGCGCGCTGGGGTGAGCTGATCATGACGGGCCGTTATGACGGGGCGCCGGCATTGTGTGATTTATCGCTCGATCCGACGTGTGTATTCAATCGGCGCGAGACGATGCCATTGGCAACGCAGGCGACGTTCCGGCGCATTATGGAGCGCGATCAATCGACGCGCGTGGATGCGCAGAAGCGTGAGCCGGCGTCGATCGATGCGGATACGGCGGCGGCGTTGCGAGTGTGGGGAGTGATTGAGTAGGGCCTACATGATGTCACAGGTGCGTCAAAAATAAGGGCGCACAGGCCAATTCACAACACTCGTCGCAACCGACACTTATCGAGGAAGGTCGTCCTGATGTGTCGCTTCTGGTCCGACGTCAGCTGGGTCCCGATGCGCTGGAAGCCTTTAGTGAGTAACAGTCGGTCGACGTCGGCGGGCACCGAATTTCCCGCTGATTCGTTCAGAATCGCGTCGATTTCCTCGACCGTGAGCTGTCCAGCGATTTGCTCAGCCACGGCATCTAATGGCGATACCGAGGCTGGAAACGACGAAGAGGCTGAAGACGCTCTGGGTGCCGCATGTGTAAGAAAGGCGCCAACCTTTTCCCTGCTCAATTCATGGACCGAATCCGCTTCTTGCACGAGAAACCCAGATTGATTATCACGTTGCGGTGCGATGCCGACAAGATGCACTCTTACGCCGAACTCTTGAGCCTGTTGGACGCCAACCCGGATGTCCTCATCTCCCGTAAGCAGTAGCACGTCGGCCATCGCGCGATTTCTGGCCAAATTGATGAGATCTGTCACAATCAGTGAATCAACGCCTTTTTGTTGGCCCTGCTGATTCACAAACCCAAGCCGGAGCTTGACGCTGGGGCGATATGCTAATGCAAGTTGTTGCGGTGTTGGCCCAGTGGCGGTGCCGTCATACCAATAGATCCGTAGAAGATTGAGTGATGAAATACTGGTGGCTAGCTCTGAAAGAGTTGCGAGAACCTTATCATGGTCGAGCAGCAATTCGCTGCGGGGAAGTTTTTCGCCAGCGATTAAGATCGACCCTTGTGCAAAAAGATATCCGGCATCGACGAATACGGCAACACGATCCATTGCAAGCCTCTGAATCAAAAAAAAGGGCCCGTTTATCGGGCCCTCTAGTACGTCACTCCATCCAGCTATGTACTCGGAGCGACAGTGCACTTCTTAATCCCTTGTACATGACTTGTCAAGAGGACTCGAGCGCAGTCCTTTGTGAAACATTTTGGACGGACCAGTCTCGTGTGGCTTGACTTGTGCATGACTTAGCATGCACAGAGAAACGGCGGCCTTGCACGCGGTGCACGACCGTTCTGTCTGCCTGTAGCAAGGTAGAATCGGTTAGGAGCGAGCATGTCGCCACAGTCGTTCGATGGTCCGTGTCAAACCATGCCTTCAGCGAAATTCAACTCATCGCCACGTCATTTCATGGTAACTCTGAGGAATCGGCCGTGAAAACGATTGCCATCTTCAATAGTCGCAGTCGTGTTGGTAAGAGTTTCCTTGCTTATCACCTGGCTTGGATGTTCCACCATTGCGGCGCCCGCGTTGCAGTCGTCGACGTCGACCCTCAAACTCACTTGACCGGCGCGTTCATCGAGGACGACCAGTTCGAGGCATTGACGGTAACCTCACCGCGACAAACCATTCTCGGCGCAATAGAAGCAACGATATCAAACGACTTATCGATGCACCCACATCTTGTCAATATCGAGGAGCTTGGCATCCTCGCCGGAGATCCGGCGCTTGCAGGATTGGAAGGTCGCTTTTCACGAGCATGGGATGAGTGCTTGCGGTCTGATCCCGAGCATAATCGCGCTTCATTGCGGCTCACGACTGCCATTCACGACGTCACCCGAGCCGTTGGCCGAGATTGGGGCGCTGACGTAGTGCTGCTGGACTTGGGGCCTGGGCTCGGGGCGATCAATCGGGCCGCACTGATAGCAGCCGATGCGGTCGTCATTCCACTTGCGACCGATATGGCCACTAGACTCGCGCTACCCGATTTGGGCCAGACCCTGCGCACCTGGCGTGACGAATGGAATGAGCGGAAAGCTCTCCACTCCGACGACATCTCGCTGCCATCTGGCCGCATCGACATTCTGGGATACATCGTCACGCAGGCGGTCTCGACGTCGAAACCCGAGTCGGCAGGTAGCGTTGCATTCCGCGCACACACGATTGCGCGTGTATTCCACCAAGAGCTCGTCGGGGATGCGCCGCCCGCGGATTCAGATCCTTTTTGTTTGGCGTCGCTACGTAATCTTCGAGGTTTGATGAATTTTCATCTCGAAGCTCGCAAGCCCGTCTTCGAACTCAAAGCAGCCGATGGCGCAATTGGCAGCTATGCCTTTGCGGTCAAAGATGCGTACGTCGCATTCGAGAAGTTGGCACGTGAAATCGCCAAAAGGGCAGGTATTCCGTTACCGGAAAAAGATTGAGTCGTCAGGCCGTTGCAGACAAATCTGCATGCTGAAGCTCACGCGCAGTTGCCTGCAACAACCCCTCCAAACACGGCACCACCACCTGCCCAATCGTCGCTCGACGAATCGTCCCGCGAACCTCCGACGTCACCACGCCGTGCCGCAATAGCGTCTCGTCCCGCTCCGTGCGCCGAATCTCGTGCACCGTCGCAAGCTCGTTCGACAGCAAAACAATTTCGTCGCGTACAACCTTTCGTACGTCCGCGCCAAACGTTTCGAGCGCCCATTTCACCGTGCGCCACGCAAGCTCCGCGTGCTCCGATTCATCGCTCGCGATCATCCCCAGGGTTTGTCCAACCACCGCATCGATCGCCCCAGCGCTTGCTTCGCCCGCTTCGACCGCGGCCACCGTTTCGCCAATGCAACCTTCGCGAATCACCCGTCGAAGGATGCTGCACACGTCATCGCTATCGTCCATTGCCCGGGCAGTCGGCAATCGGCCAGGCCCCGTCGGTTTGCCTCGATAAACGCTCACCATCGCGAAAGCGACTCGAGCGTGCTTCGTTTCGTCCACCATCGCCGCGTTCGTGCGCTCGATCAAATCGCTTGGAGCTCCAAGCGATAACAGTTCCAGCGAAAAACGAGCGAACGCAGCAATGGACGCGTGCTCCATCCGCGCCGTGTGTTCCCACGCATTCGCCAGTTCGTCCCGGATACGTTCGTCCAGACCAACCAGGTTTGGCGCCATGTCTTTTGCGGACCAATCATTTCGAGCTGCAACGTTTGCCATACGTGCTTCGCCGTCGATCAAGAAGGGTCGCCCAATCGCGCAGCCGCCTTGTTGGCATTGCCGGTGACCGTCGGGTTGGACCGCGCAGAATGCGAACGGCTGTTGCGTGTTGCAATCCAGGTCCCCGCTGCACGTGTCTTGCGCAGTCGTGCAGGCGAATTCGAGATACATGCACCCAAGCGTGCTGTCCCAGCTCGTGCATTCTTGTCCCGGGTCGCATTGGGCGCCGGTGAGGCATTTGGCGTTTTCGCATCTGCCGCCTTCGGGGCCGCAAAGGCACAATTGATTCGCACCGCATTGCGCGTCATTCGTGCACCGAAGCACGCAACCGCAGCCGATTTCGCCGGAGCTGTTGCAGATGTATCCGTCTGGGCACGGGCCACAACAAGAATTCGGTTGTACCGTGCCAGCAGGACAATCGATGGCTGCGCGACGTCGATATTGACCGCCCGCGCAAATGTCGACGCCCGTGTCGATTCCATCCACGATCACCGGCTTGGGATCGAGGCATTCACCCGTGCCGGGAACGAATCCCGAACTGCTCGACGAGGAAGAGCTGGTCATGCCGCCGCCGCCTCCGCCACCACCAACTCCGCTGCTGGAGGAACTGCTGCTGCTGCTGCTTGCATTGCCGCCTCCTCCGCCGGTATTGCCATTTTCCACGATGACTTCGGGGCCGCAACCGCCTTGAAATTGAGCGCCGAGCGACACGAGCAAAGCGCTGGCGAATATTTCGAGCGACGAAAGACGAGGTTTTGTTATTTCACGTTTCATGGATACTCCTCCGCGAATCAGTAGAGCACCCATCATGCCAGACGTGAATGGCGAAAATACGAAGAAATCAGCCGCAAGCGTTGCGCCATCATGTGCCGAAACGCTTACTTCTGATGATTCGCTGCCTGAGGTCCGAAATGCAAAGTACCTCCGATCACAGCATGGAACGTGGCTTCCGGTGTTTCGGGCTGAGCCGCACACCAGCGCAAAAACCCGAGCAGTGTCGTGTCTGGATGATCGATTTTGCCTGCTTCCGGCGCGAAGTCCCCCGCCATTGCACGATCGATCAATTGCAGAAGCCGCGCGTGATATCCTTCGTAAACGGTCAAATCCTGAAGAAATCGCGCCCTCGAGGTTTGTCCCCGAATGATTTCCTCGACGTCTTCGCGTAGCCTCGCCAGTGCATCGGCGTCGCACGTCATGCATTCCAGGTCGTAAAGCGCATTGTCGCCCGGATGGTATGCACCCACGAGGTGACTGTGTTTACGCTGCATGCTCCCGGACAAACCCGTCAAGTCGATCGGATCGTTCGCTTTTTGCCAAAGCAGAAACGGAAACCGTAGCGGGCGGTATTGCCACAAACGCGCTCGCCACGTCGAACGTACGGACGCGTCATCGATGCCAATCGTTTCCGGACGAAAGGCCAGCCGATGGAGCATGTACGCGACGCCCATCGACACCTGCCACAAGTTCGGCTTCACGTCGATCCGTCCTAGCTCGTGCAGCCTCTTCAGGTGCCACTCGACACGTTCCGGATTACGTAGCACGAACCGATAAAACAAGGACATTTGCGAGCTCATGGCGCTAGCTAGGGTAACCGTTCTTCGTTTCGACATCCACCACGATGCCCGTGTTGCCCGCCGCGAAAAAGCTCATCTTTCCCGTTTAACTTTCACCGCGATTCGTGGCATGTACCCCGGCCGCTGAGTGCCCGACGGAGGCTGGGTTGAGGAGTCGATTGTTTGCACGGTCCAAGACGCTCGTGGTTGTCGCCAGCTTGCTCGCGTCGACGAGTGCGTGGGGACAAACGCCCGCAAACAAGCCTCCGGGTGCGCAGAGCGACGTTACGCTTCCCACGGTCGTCGAGCATGTCGACGCGGTGTATCCCCAGGACAAACTCGCGCAGGCGATCGACACGAATGTCGAAGTGCTCGTGACGGTCGAGCGTAACGGGACTGTTGGTGATGCGCAGATCGCCGTGAGTGGCGGTGAAGCGTTCGATGCCGCGGCGCTTGCAGCCGTGCGACGGTGGCGTTTTTCGCCAGCAACGCGGTCTGGAGCGCCCATTCGTGCGCGCATTCGCGTGCCGTTTCACTTCGCGCCGGATCCGCACCCGCCAGCTTCCGCGCGCACTCCGGGACAGGATCCAGCGCATGACATCACGCCTCCGAAACCCGAGCCACCCGAGCCACCCGAGCGTCACGACGAAAAAACCGCGCATGGCCATAACAAACCTCACGATGCTCCGACCGAGCTCGCCACGGGTTTGGCGCTTCCGCATTCCGTCGCGGAGCCGGGCAAACCGATCGAGATTCACGTGCAAGGTAGGTCTACGCCGCCGCGTCGAGGTGCATCGGACTTTCGTCTCGATCGCACGACGTTCGAGGCTGCGCCGCGTCCGACGGCAGCGGATCTGCTTCGTTCGGCGCCGGGATTCAATGTCACGCGCCCCGAAGGCGACGCCATTGCGCAACGCGTGTCATTGCGTGGTTTCGATGCCGATCACGGGCAGGATATCCAATTCTCCGTTGGCGGCCTCGTGGCCCTCAATCAGCCCTCGCACATCCACGGTCAAGGATATGCCGATACCAATGTTCTGATCCCGGAAACCGTTCGCAGTATTCGCATTCTCGAAGGTGTCTACGATCCGCATCAGGGCGACTTTTCGGTCGCGGGCAGTGTCGATTTCGATTTGGGCATTCAGGAGCGTGGAATTCGGACCACCTTGAGTTACGGGTCTTTCGATACCTTGCGTGTGCTTGGCATATTCGCTCCGGCGGGGCAATCCGAGGAAACGTTTGGCGCAGCGTCGGTGCGCACGACGGATGGTTTTGGAGACGGCCTTCGCGGTGGAGTGTCCGGTGGTTTTACCGGGCAATACCGTTTGGAATTACCAGGCGAATGGACGGGCTTGCTCCACGTTGCCGGATACGGCGCTCGTTCAGGAATTGGCGGCGTGCTGCGCAAAGAAGACGTCAATGCGCGGCGAATCGATTATTTGGGAACCTATTCGGATACTTCCGCGCGCTCGCAATCTGCAGCCGTGAGTCGTACGCAAGGCAGCGTTTCTTTTCAGCGTTCTGGAGACGACGGCACCGAGGCATCGTTTGGTATGTGGGGTGCATATGCCACGTACCGCAGTCGATTGAATTTCACGGGATACACGCAACGCTCGCGGATCCAGCCAGAATGGGCTGGGCGCGGAGATCTCATCGAGCAATCGAATCAAGACGTGGGTGTGGGCGGTCGGGCGAGTTATCGCACGCGTAGATACAACCCGACATCGTGGCTCGAAGCGCAACTGTCGATGGGTGCGGATGTCGAGGGGCATGCGGTCGATCAGGCGCAGAATCTAATTGAGGCGCCGCAAAATGAAATATGGGACAAACGCGCGGATGCCACCATTCGTACGTTTCGAACTGGAGCGTTCGTCGATGGGCTTTTGTCGTTTCATCGGCGAGCTCGTTTGCGTGGTGGTGTGCGTGCGGACTTCATTCTATTCGACGTGGACGATCGCCTTGGAAACTTCATTCCGTCGTATCGCCCCGAGACGCATTTCGTCGGTTTTCAGCGTAGCGCGGCTGGAGTCGCCTGGGGACCGCGCGCGACGTTCGAATTCGACGCGTGGTCATTTTTGCGATTGTTTGTCGCATATGGCGAAGGATATCGTTCGCCGCAAGGCCGGCAGCTCGAGGAGGGCGAGCAAGCGCCTTTTGCGAAAGTGCGCAGTTACGAGGCTGGGGCGAAGCTCAATTATGAGCCGGCGCGAATTTCGACGACGCTGCTCGCCTATGAAACTCGGCTATCGTATGACCTCGCCTTCGATGCTACCGAAGGGCGCCTGGAACGGATTGGACAAACCACCCGCCGAGGTATCGTGGCGCAGGTGCAAGCCAATCCCGCGGCTGGTTTTAATGCGTCGCTCAGCATGACGCTCGTGCGCGCAACGCTCGATGATCCACCTCCGCCCACGCCTGAAAACCCTACGCCAGCCTATGTCGAGGGGCAAGCGTTGCCGTTCGTGCCGCCGGTGGTCGTGCGAGCGGACGTTTCGTATCAGCGGACCTTGGTAAAACTCTGGGACAAACCGCTGGTGGGTCGAGTTGGTTATGGCGCCACGTTTTTATCGTCGCGCCCGCTCCCGTATGCGCAACAAGCGGCGCCGGTGTTCACGGTCGATGCGACAGCGGGCCTGCGGCGAGATTTCGTGGAAATCGGCATCGATGCGATGAATCTATTCGACCGGCGATATGCCGACACTGAATATGTTTTCGTATCGGATTGGCGTACGAACGACACGCCCTCATTTTTGCCGGCGCGGCACATTGCAGCCGGCCCACCGCTCACGATCCTTGGAACCCTCACCTTGCGTCTTTGACCATGCGATACGCTTCAATTTTTACCGCGGCGGTCGTTCTTTCGGGTTGTACGGACACCGGGCAGCCTGAAGTTTCGTTCCCGGCGTATTTCGTGCCAAACCCTGAATTGTCGTCGTTTGTCGTCGGGGACGTCACGGTCGATCTTTCCGAAGCGCGCGTAGCGTTTGGCCCGGCATACTTTTGCGCCAGTGCGTCCGGGTCGGCGACGCTTTGCGAAACAGCGTTGGGCGAGATTCGCAGCGACACGGTCATCGATCTATTGCAGACCGACCAGCAATCGCTTGGGACGTACCGTGGGTTTGTCGGGAACGTGCAAAGCGCCTCGTACGATCATGGGATTCATTGGTACATGTCGCAGCAGGAGCCGCGCGTTTCGTCGGAGGCTTTGGACGGTCATTCGGCGCGTTTTCGAGGCACCGCGACGAGGGCAGGGGTGTCGAAGGCTTTCGAGATGAACGTGGACCTCGTGCCGCAATATCGAGGTCAGCGTGGCGTTCCGACGGTGGCGATCGAGCAGGGGGCGGTGTTCGAAAGCGGCAAGAGCATCAGCACGAAGAGCATCGAGGTGCGGCTGGATGTCGCGTCGTGGTTGTCGAAGGTAGATTACGAGCAAATGCTCGCGTCGAGCGCTGATCCATACGTGATCGAAGCGGGTTCCACGGACCATGATTCGGTCGTGATTCGTATGGTGTCGAATTCTCCGGCGGGGTTTGTCTTCGTGCACGAGTCGATCGCGCCTGCGCAGTGACCTGGCCTTGGGGTGTTGATTCATCCTCCATCCCGGACGATCCTCGAATCAGCTTCATCGTGCGTCATCGCTCCCCGCTCATGAACTGATCATTGTGCGCATGTTGATGCGCCCTCGAGTGAAGGCACCTGGTCGTTTGTTGCTCGCGCGATCTTTCGCCTCGCATCGAGTGCGCATCTGGGTGCCACTTTCTGCGCGCCGCTGCTCCTAGAGCGCTCGGTGTTCCCCATCTGCAACCCGAGCGTGTCGTCGTTGGCTCGAGCAGCGCGGGTGACATCGCTCGTGCACGTTGCGCGATTTCTTCGTTGTTTCACTGCTGCATGTCGATGCCTTGGAGCTGTCAAACCGTGTCCGTCCTTTGCTCGTCGCTCACGCGAAACGCGCTTGGCACGCGATGCGCAAGGGCGAGATCACCGACGACGCCGCGCGCGAGAAACGCCGCGAAGCGACGACGAAGTTACGACAAGTAAAACCCAGAGGAGCCCCTGACATGAACGCGACCGAAGTACTCAAGCAGCAGCACCGCGAGTTCGAAGAGTTGTTCCGCCAGCTCGAGACTGCCGAGGATGACGAAGAACGCTCGTCCCTGCGCACAGAGCTTGCCGACATGCTCGCGGCGCACACGACGATGGAGGAAGAGTTGTTCTACCCTGCGGCACTCGAGCAGCTTGGCCCGGTCGCGCGAGTTCGCGAATCGCTGGAAGAGCATGCGGTGGCGGACTTCGTGCTGTACCGGTTCGTGTCCGTGAGCGTTGCGGACGAGACGTTTTCGGCCAAGCTCGCCACGCTCAAAGACGTCGTGATGAATCACGTCGAGGAGGAAGAGAGCGAGATGCTTCCTCAGGTCGAGGGCGAGATGGATCGCCAGGTGCTCGAGCAGCTTGGCGAGCGGATGACGGCACGTTTCGAGGAGCGGCTGCTCGAGGGCCATCGACCGATTCTCGAGCGTAGCCTCGGGATTGCCGCTAGGCAGACGCCGGTTGCAGCGCCTGCAACGAAGAAAGCCGCGCCATCGCGCAGGGCTCCGGCCAAACGTGCCGCGACGCAAAAACGTGCCGCGACGCAAAAGCGTGCAGTGGCTGTGGCTGCACCTGTTCCCAAGCGAGCTGCTCCTGCGCAGAAGCGTGGTGCAGCATCGGCGTCGAAGCGCCCAGCAGCGCCTCAGAAGGGGGCCGCAACGCCGGCGAAGAAGGCCGCGGCTGGTCGTGCCCAGGCCGGAACGCGCACTCCGCAGCCCCTGCCGCCGGCGCCGGCGCCGGCGCCGCCCGCGCAGCGCGCAGTCGCCTCGCGAGCCAGCCAGAAGAGCGCTCCCCGTACCGCCGCGAAGAAGCAACGCGCGGCACGGTAAGTCCAGCTCACGCTCTCTGATGATCAAGCTTGCGGTTCGATCCCGGGCTCTGATGATCAAGCTTGCGGTTCGATCCCGGGGGGTATGGGGGGCAGAGCAGTCGGCCCGTACTTTTGCCGTAGGCAAAAGTACCTGGAGGGCCGCCTGCGAGCCCCCCATCGTAGACTAGGACTCGCGTAGCGCGCGTTTACGCGCGC
>CAZETM010000136.1:0-16352 GCA_964514885.1 uncultured Polyangium sp.
CAGGAGGCATGGCAGCACCCGGTGCAGGCACCGTTGCTTGGCACGTGCCGGGCTTGTAGCCGGCAGCCTTGATCGAGAACGTGTACGTGCCCGGCTCGAGATGGCGCGTGAGGAACTTGCCCGTCGCGTTGGTCGCGTACGGGGGATCGGTGTTGCCATCGAGCGTGACGATCGCTTCGTTCACGAACCCATCGGGCTTGTTCGTTTCGTGCACCGTGCCGCGGACGAACGTTTGCGGTGCGGGCACCGTGATTTTCTCGGGCGGCGGAGGCGGAGGCGCGGGCGCCTGTACGACCTTCGCGGCTTTGCTGTCGTACGCGTACGAAAGACCGACGTAGACGGTCCATGGCGCTTGCGGAGCGACCTCTTCGATGAACACGGACGTTCCAGACAAACCCACGTCCACGCCAGCATGCCCGGACAAACCACGGAACGCGTCGCTGAAGGGCGTGACGCGAAGTCCTGCGCTCACGCGCGACGGCAAACCTGCATAGCCAGGTCCGCCAGCAGTCTGCGGATCTGCAGCCCCGAAGTCGGCCAAACCGAGGCACACGTCACCGCGAGAGACGCGACCCGTGTGGCACTCGTAGCCTTGGCGATTGACGGGGATGTCGACCGAATACTCGGCGTACGGCTGAATGTACTTCCAAGGAACCTCGATGCCGAACGCGGGCTGGAACGTGTCCACGCGATTGAGTCCGAGACCGAAGCGCTCGATGCGCGTGATCGGTTGGCGATCGCGTCCATCACGGAATTCCTTCGCGCGCTCCGTCTCGACCTCGGAAACGATCAGGCCCGAGTTGTCGAGCTTGTAGCTGGCGTTGAGGTTGATGCGCAGCGGAACGCCCGTGCCTCCGGGCTTGCGGAAGTCCGCGGTCATGAGCGCGCGGAACAATGCGCTCGTGCTCGCTCCGAGAGGACCGACGCTGCCGGCGCCGTTGAGGAGCAGCAGTTGTGCTTCGGCACCGAACGAGAAGTACTTGCCGAGGCGCGGCGTGAATCCTTTGACGCCAAAGGTTGTGTCACCGAGAACCTGAAGCAGCTTCGGTTTGCCTTGGTCGTTGTAGTTCGCGTACGTGCGAATCGTGGCGAACGCTTCGAGGTATTTGAACGGCGTGGCGCTCACGCTGAAGAACGCGCCGACGTGATTGGCCACGTCACCAACGTTGTCGCGTGAGCACGTGATCGGTTGTCCGGCGGCCGTCGAAAGATCGGGATCGCAGAGGAAATTTTTGGTGAAGAAGAAGTCGCTCAGGAACGACACTCGGAACGTTCCGGCCGCACCGGATCCCGCGTGAGACGTGCGTAGAAGTCCCGTGGATCCAAAGGTGTTCGGTTGTTCGATCAACGTGCGAGCACGCTCTTCTTGTTCGTCGATCGGAGCCGCGGGCTGAGCGGTTTTCGGCATCGCGGGAGGTGGTTGCATCCCAAACGGATTGGCCGGTTGCTGTCCGAATTGCCCTGGAGGCGGCTGCGGTCCGAAAGCTCCAGGCGCAGGCTGTCCGAAGCCTCCAGGCGCAGGCTGTCCGAAGCCTCCAGGCGCAGGCTGTCCGAAGCCTCCGGGAGCAGGTTGACCGAACGGTGCAGGTTGACCGAACCCACCGGGCGCAGGCGCAGGTTGGCCAGGTGCAGGTTGCGGCCCGAATGGTCCTGGTGGCTGAGGGCCGAATGGCGAATTTTGCGCGTCCGCATCCGCGGCGATCGCGAGGCAGAAGGCTACGGGAAGCGCGGCAAGCGCCAGGAGCCTTAGGTGTTCGGCAAAGCGGAGGTTCTCAAGCGTACGCATCGACCCTCGAACAACGAAAGAAGGGGTCCCCCCACGGGACCGACCTTGCTCGGGCTCCCCTTGTATCATTCTGCTCGAAAAAGCAGAAACTATCGTTCAACGTCCCCTAAGGTTCGATCCCTCATCATGCTAGGAAAAGCCCAACCATGGCGGCGCGCGGCCGGATTCTAATCGTCGATGACGAGGCAAACGCTCGGGCGGCTCTGGCCGAGATCCTGCGCGAAGAGGGGTACACCACCGAAACGGCAGCCGACGGATTCAAAGCCCTCGGCAAGCTGGAGGAGTTTGCCCCCGACGTGGTGCTCACGGACCTCAAGATGCCGGGGCTCGATGGCATCGGCTTGATGGAAAAAGCCCAGGAAGCTCGATGCGCCGCGACGTTCGTCGTGATGACGGCCTTCGGCACCATTTCCAGCGCGGTCGAAGCCGTCAAAAAGGGCGCCTACCACTACTTGACCAAACCGCTCGATTTCCAAGTGCTCGATGCAGTCGTCGAACGAGCCGTCGAACGATCGCGCCTGCTCCAGGAAAATTCGCGTCTTCGTCAAAAGCTGCGCGAACGAAACGCGTTCGGTCACGTGATCGCGAATCACCCAAGCATGGTGAAGTTGTTGCGGCTCGTAGAACAAGTCGCACCCAGCCGCGCAAGCGTTCTCATCTGCGGCGAGACGGGCACCGGCAAAGAACTCATTGCCGAAATGATCCATCGCAACAGTCCGCGATCGAAGGCTCCGCTCGTACGACTCAACTGCGCAGCGCTCAGCGAATCACTCCTCGAAAGCGAATTGTTCGGCCATGAACGAGGTGCGTTCACGGGCGCCGTGGGTAGGCGCGAAGGACGCTTCGAGCTCGCGAGCGGAGGCACGTTGTTTCTCGATGAGGTCAGCGAGATCCCCTCGTCGATCCAGATCAAGCTGCTCCGATTCCTTCAGGAGCGTACGTTCGAGCGCGTGGGCGGAAACGAAACGCTCAAGGTCGATGTGCGAGTGATCGCCGCGACAAACCGTGATCTTCGCCAGTGCATCACCGAAGGCGTCTTCCGCGAGGATCTCTACTATCGCCTCAACGTCGTCACGCTCGACATCCCGCCGCTACGTCAACGTGCGAGCGACATCCCCGAACTCGCGACCTTCTTCCTTGGTCGATATGCCGAAGAGAATGGCAAGCGGATCGAAGGCTTCACCGACGAAGCGCTTGCTGCCCTATCGGCTCACACGTGGCCAGGCAACGTGCGCGAATTGGAGAACGTCATCGAGCGTGCGGTGGTTCTTTGTGACACGCCGCGTATTGAGCCTAGGCATCTGCCGGGATCACTCGATGCCGCCGGCACGCAGGTCTCCGCGCCTCCGATCCCGGGCAGTACAATCTACGATCTCGAACGATTTGCGATTCTGAAGACGCTCGAGGCTTGTAAAGGGTCCACCTCCAAAGCGGCTTCGATCCTCGGGATCAGTCCACGCAAGATCCAGTACAAGTTGCACGAGTACGCCAGTCCGTCTGCAGCTCGCGAAAGCGAGTTCATCGTCGAGGAGAGCGTGTGAGCGAAGTGCAGGCAGTCGGCGGTGAAGTCGCCGAGGACAAGACGAGCAACGCTGAGCAGCTCATTGAGGTTCGTGATCTGCGCAAGACGTTCCGGATCGGCTTTTTCGGTCGCCGCGTCGAAGCGGTCAAAGGCGTGTCGTTCGAGGTTCGGCGTGGAGAAATCTTCGGGTTTCTCGGGCCAAACGGCGCAGGCAAGACGACCACGATCAAGATGCTCACGGGCCTCATCAAGCCTACCGGTGGCGAAGCTTTTCTGTTCGGTGCGCGTGTACCGAGTGCCGAAGCTCGGCGCAGGATCGGGTTTCTCCCGGAAAACCCTTACGTTTACCCGTATCTCACACCGCGTGAGTTCGTGACTTTGTGCGGGCGTTTGTCGGGTTTGTCCGGGACGCGCCTCGCCGATCGCACCACGTCGATGCTCACCAAAGTAGGCATTGCCTACGCGGCCGATAGGCCCGTTCGACGTCTCTCCAAAGGAATGCTGCAGCGCACGGGGCTCGCTGCTTCCTTGGTCTCCGATCCCGAGTTGCTCATTCTCGACGAGCCCATGAGCGGTCTCGATCCTGTCGGGCGCAAAGAAGTGCGCGACATCATTCTCGAGGAGCGTGCGTCGGGACGCACCATCTTCTTCTCCACACACATCCTCAGCGACGTCGAAATGATGTGCGATCGCGTGACGATTCTTCGCGAGGGCAAAGTCGTCGTGAGCGGTGCTTTGCGCAAGCTGCTCCGCGGTGATGTTCTACGCACCGACGTGACACTCGCGGGCATGTCCGAAGCCTTGCAAAGCTCGCTCGAAGCATCTGGTCATCGAGTCCACGCACGTGCGGACGTGATGGTCGTGGAAGTCGAAGGTGAGAAGCAGGTCGGTGATGTGTTGCGGGCGGCGCTGGAGGCTGGAGCGCAAGTCATCGAGGTTTCGCCGCGCAGAGAAACGCTCGAGGATCTGTTCTTGCGCAGGGCGCTCTAGCCAGATCGTACGAGATCGAAGCGATTTACTTGGTGGTCAAACGACCCGTGAACTGTTTGAGCATCAAGCAAACTCAGCGCGGGGCGGGTGCGGTGGTGGGTGCTGGTTGCGGCGCGGGGCTGGTTCGACGTAGCCAAAGTGCAGTGCCCGCACCGATCAATGCGGCGAGCGCGACGGCGAGCACCCAGACGATCATGGGCGGTCCGCTGGTGGCCGTGGGCGAAGGCGCCCTCATGGAGATGGTCGCGTGTGCCATCGAGGACTTCGGTCCACGTTGGCTCGAGCGCACGCTCGAAGGAGGAAACTGACTCGAAGCCGCGCCTGGCTCTTCGAGCATTCCCTCGGGCCGTTCATCGGGCGATAGCGGTTGGCGAGGCCTTCCCGGTGCGAGCCGCATGGTCTGCATGCGTCGTGGATCGACGCTGCTCGATATGGCGACCTTTTCCGCGTCCTCTTTGGGTTTGGCGATGTTGGGCAAAGCGGTTGGCGGGATGTACGCGCGCTCTTCGCGCTCGCCTCGACCGATGTAGACCTGGGCGTGACTTTGCGGGTTTGGACGGGGCGTGGGGCCTGCCTGAGGTGGTTGCGGAGCCCCCATGGATGGGTCGACGAGGTCGCCTGTGTCGGAATCGTCGTTTCTTCGCGCTCTCATGCGTGGCTTACCCGCTTCGGTCCGCGATGGAAACGGCACTCGGGCTCGGTGGTTTCGAGCTCGTTTTCCCCCGGGGCTTGGACCGTGCCCTTCGTGAGGAAGAGGATGATTTGGGTATCGTAGCCGCTTCTGCGCGCCAAGAGGTATCGCGGACGCTGCCTTTTTCGCGCACGAACGATGCTCCGCGGCGTCGCGATTGTCGGCTCGCAGACGACTCACCTCATCGCGATCCTGTCGTTCGACTTTCGTTGATTTTTCCGAGATTCACCTGCAATCTGCGTCGTCAACGCTCACGTCGAGGGCGGCTGCACGCGTGCACGTTGCCTCGCACGCTGAACATCACGCGCCGCTCTCGGCGCGTCTGGAGCGTCAGAACCCCACGACATGAACCCGCTCGTCCCCGACTTCATCCTGACCCAGGACTCGCGGGGGAGAACCGAAGGCAACTTCGCGGCAGCGGCGCTCTTTGTCGACATTCCGGGTTTCACGCGGCTGACCGAGCAGCTTGCGCATCAAGAGGATCGCGTCGAGAACGCCAAGGACGACAAGCTCGTTCCGAACCTGGTCGACGAATCGGCTGAAGAGGTTCTTGCCAGCGCGTTGCGTTTCTACTTCGACCCGCTGATTCAAGCTGTCCACGAGCTTGGTGGGTTCATTCTCGGGTTTGCCGGCGACGCATTCACCGCGGTGTTTCCTCACGCGACCGGTCGCAACGCAGCCGAGCACGCGCTTGCAGCGGCGCTGCGCATGCGGAAGTTTTTCCTGAAACACCCCGAACTCAAGACTCGATTCGGCCAGTTTCCCTTCTCGTACAAGGTCGGTTTGTCCTGGGGGGCCGTCGAGTGGGGCATCGTTCGAGTTTTACCCGAGCGTGCATATTTCTACTTCCGCGGTCCGGCGATCGACAAATGCAGCGGCATCGAGCACCACGCTGAAAAAGGCGACATCTTGATGGATCCCGCGTTCAGCCAACGCGTGCCCACCAAGCGTGCAGCTCCGCTCAGCACGGCTCCCGCCGTCTTCAAGCTGCTCGATCTGCAGGACATCGCGCTGCCTCCAGTGGCCCGAGCCAATCCGCCTGGCGACGGGGCACAGTTTGTCCCGCCAGGCGTACGCGACATGCCGCCACAGGGCGAGTTCCGTCACGTCACGAGCGTCTTCTTGTCGTTCGATGTGATCCCGAGCTTCGAGGAGTTGATCAAGCTTCTGCACGAGCACGCGAATCGTTATGGCGGCACGTTCACCGGCGTCGACTCGGGTGACAAAGGCATCAACTGCCTCATTCATTTCGGCGCGCCGATCATGCACGAGAACGATCTCGAACGCGCGCTCGACTTCGCGCTTGGTCTGCGCAAAGCGGCTCCGAAAGGCATGCTACTTCGCGCAGGCATCACCTACGAAGCGCGTTACACCGGGTTCAATGGCGGTACCGATCGACGCGAGTTCGCGTGTCTAGGACGGGCCACGAACCTCGCTGCGCGCCTGATGATGAAGGCTCCGTGGCGGGACATCTGGTGCGATCCCGAGGTCTACAACCGCGGTCAAGGCACGCATATTTTCAAGCGCTCCGGCGAGCACTCGTTCAAAGGCTTCGAACAACCGATCGATGTCTACTCGCTCGATGGCAAACGCGTCGCCGCGCAACGCGAGTTTCTCGCGCGAGGGCTCGTTGGCCGCGAGAAAGAGCAGGCGGATCTCGCTCGGTTTGTCGCGGGCATCATCGACCAACGTGCAGCGGGGATCATCTATGTCGATGGCGAGCCCGGCCTTGGCAAAAGCTTTCTGGTCGAAACATTTCGTCGCAGCATCGAGGACAGCAGGAACGAAAGCACACCGCTCTGGATCGATGCTCGTTGCGATCAAACGCTTCGCAGCAGCCTCAATCCCTTCGAATACGCCATCAAGGAATACTTCGGTCAGTCCTCGGCAAACACGCGCGAGGAAAAACACGTCGCGTTCGACAGCGCGCTCGACAAAATCATCGATCGACTGCCCGAGTCCTACGCGCAGCTCGCGCGTGACCTCGAACAGGCGCGCAGCATCTTCGCTGCGATGGTGGGCATCCGCTGGGATGGATCCGTCTACGAGCGCATGGATCCCAAGCTGCGTTTTGCCAGCACGCTGAGCGCCATCTCGTTGTGGCTCGAGGCCGAGAGTCGCCTGCAGCCGGTCATCCTGCACATCGAGGACGCGCACTGGGCCGATGGCGATTCACTCGAAGCGATTCGTCAGGTCATGGCGACTGTACGTGATTGTCCTGTCGTCATCATCTGCACGTGTCGCAACGACGACGATGGATCGACTTTCCGCATCGAGTTCGACGACGGCATACCCGAGCAGGTCGTCACGCTCGGGCCGTTGTCGAAGGACAAGATCGTCGAGCTTGCGATGGGTTTGATGGGTGGTCCTGTCTCTGAAATCCTCGCGATGTTTCTGTCGGAGAACGCCAACGGAAACCCGTACTTCGCTCAGGAGATCATGACCTTCTGGCTCGAAGCCAATCAGCTTGCGGGCAAGAAGAAAGACAAAGAAGACACGGGCGTATCGACCCCGAGCATTTTTCTCCTGCCGAACGACGTCAACAGTTTGCTCATCGCGCGTCTCGATCGTCTCGAGCCCAAGGTCAAACGAGTCGTGCAAGCCGCGTCGGTGCTTGGTCGCGAGTTCGATCTGCGCATCCTGTCGCGCATGATGGACGACGACGCGCGTCTCGAAGAGTTCGTTCGAGTCGGCGAAGAGCAACGGATCTGGTTGCCGATGTCGAAGGGCCGTTATCGATTTGGCAACGTGCTCTTGCGCAACGCGGCCTACGAGATGCAGTCACGTGCGCGTTTGCAGGAGCTGCATCGACGTGCTGCCGAGGCGATTGAACTGATCCACGTCGATGATCTCGCCGGCCAAGTCACGAATCTTGGTCGTCACTGGCAACGTGCGGGTCAGTCGAACCGCGCTCGTTGGTACTTCCTCGCCGGTGCACGCAAAGCTGCTGAGCGTTACGCGCATGGTGAAGCGAAGCGCCTCTACCGCGCCTACTTCAAGCTCACGACGGACCCGACGATGGAGAGCATCGTCGTGCGGTACGAGTTTGCCCGTGATGTTCTCGAGCTGCAGGGCCGCTACGAAGAAGCGATGCAAGAGCACGAGCGCGTGATCGATGAAGCGCAGAGGCTTGGTGATCGAGCATCGGAGGCGCTTGGTTTGTTGGGTCTTGGCCGCGTCAATTGGGCGACGGGTCGAATCGAAAGTGCTCGCGCGTTCTACGAACAAGCTCTCACCACGGCGCGTGAAGCAGCGAGCTATTGGAACGAGGGCTTGGCGTTGACGAGTCTTGCGGGATTGCACAAGAGCCAAGGGCGTTACGACTTGGCGCGATCCTTTTACGAACAAGCGCTGGACATCGCGCGTACGGTGGGAAATCGGCGCGTAGAGAGCCAGATTCTTACGGATTTGGCGGGCCTTCACGAACAGCAAGGTCACCTGCGCGAGGCCATGGCGCTGAAGGAGCAGGCCCACGCGATCGCGCGGGATCTCGCGTAAGTCTGCGACCTGCCTTACGGCAAATCACCGACAGCGAACATCAAAGACCGCTGGCGCTTGCCTCCAGTGGGTGAGTTGGTCGAAGATGCGCCGTACGACGGAATGTTGATGACGAGGGCCTTCGACGGAGAAGCTCTCGAGGTGTCCGACCGCGACACGCGGTGAAGGCTGGGCTTTCGGACGACAATGCAAGGGCAGGACAATGCGCCGCTGAGTTCGATACCGGTGCCCAGCGTTGCGCGTGGGATTCGTGGATCACGTGTGCTCTCCGGAATTTTTGCCGGAGCGATGTCGGGCACGTTGGTCGCCACGTTCAGCATCACGCTTGCTGCGCTCATCTTCTCGGGACCGCTGACCGAGTACTTGAGTCGTGGCATCGGCATGGCGCTGGCTGGCTCGGCGATCGTGGGCGTCATCGTCTCGCTCTTCAGCTCGTTCCGACCCGCGATCGCAGCGCCGCAAGAAAACACCGCGGTTGTTCTTGCGCTCGTGTCATCCGCGATCGGCGCCAACATCGCTTCTCGTCCTGGAGGCGATCCATTTCCGACGATCGTTGCAGTTTTCTCGCTCAGCGCGTTGGTGACGGGGGCGGTTTTCCTCATCCTCGGAGTTCTTCGTCTCGGTACGATTGTCCGTTTCATTCCTTATCCGGTGGTTGGCGGATTTTTGGCGGGCACGGGTTGGCTCTTATTCACTGGCTCGATCACCGTGATGATCGACGCGCCATTTACGCTCAGCAATGCGGCAACGTTGCTAAAATCCTCTGCGTTCGCGAACTGGGCTCCGGGATTGACGCTGGGCATCATTCTGACGTTGCTCGTTCGGCGTTATCATCATTTTTTGCTTTTGCCGGGGCTGCTCGTTGGATCCATTGGATTGTTTTACGGCATTATTTATCTTGCTGGTGGATCGGTCGAAGAAGCGAGTGCGCGAGGCATGCTCCTCGGCCCATTTCATGGTGGTGCTTTGTGGCCTCCGATGGCGGCTTCCGACATATCGAAGGTTGCGTGGGGCGAGGTTTTTGCCAATTCCGGAAACCTTTTCGCCATCATCATGCTGGCGACCATTTCGATATTGCTCAATGCTTCGGGCCTCGAAATCGCCACCGAGCGTGAAATAGACCTCGATCGTGAGCTTCGTGCTACGGGCGTGGCCAACCTTGCCGCTGGGCTTGGGTTTGGCATGGTCGGTTATTTGTCGCTCAGTGAATCCACATTGAACCACAAGGCGGGAGCTGAAACCCGTCTTGCGGGTATCGTATCGGCGGGCATTTGCGGCGCGGCGTTGTTTTTCGGAGCGTCGGTATTTTCGTATTTCCCCAAGCCCGTGCTTGGCGGCTTGCTGGTATTCCTTGGCCTCGGATTCTTGTTCGAGACGCTTTACGATTCTTGGTTTCGCCTGCCTCGGCTCGAATACGGTCTGGTCGTCACCATCCTCGTGGTCATTGCGCTGGCAGGATTCCTCGAGGGCATTGGTGTTGGTATCGTCGTTTCCTCGGTGTTGTTCGCCGTCAATTACAGCCGCATCGACGTCATCAAGCGTTCGCTCATTGGTGGCGAGATTCGCAGCAACGTCGAACGAAGCGCTGGAGACGAGCTGACCCTCGAAGACCGCGGCAAAGAGCTATATATCCTGCAGCTTCAGGGCTACATTTTCTTTGGCACCTCGTACACGCTCTTGAAGCGTGTGCATCAGCGCATCCTCAGCGAGGAGTTCGGGCCGACGCGTTTCGTTTTGTTGGATTTCCGTCACGTCGATGGAATCGATTCGTCCGCCATTTTGAGCTTCGTGCGAATGCGCAAGCTGGCCGAATCCAATGGCGTGTCGCTGGTGCTCACGGATTTGCCGCCGGCGGTGAAGAAGCAGCTCGATCGTGGCGGTTTTTCGGACGACAGCAAACGCGTGCGGTTTTTCCCCGACCTCGATCACGGTCTCGAGTGGTGCGAAAACAAGATTCTTTTAGCCGCTCCGCCCAGCATGCTTCCGCCCACGAAGCTTTTGGACGAACTGGAAAATGTATTCGGCAGTCGCGAGCTCGTGTCGAGGTTCCTCGAATCCTTGGAGAAGGTCGAGGCGCCGTCGGGATATCGCATTTATCGCCAGGGCGACGTTTCCAAGGACTTGTACCTCATTGAAACGGGCGAGCTTGCGGCGTTGCTCGAGCTGTCTGGGGGCAAGACCAAACGTTTGCGCACGATGGGCCCAGGCACGGTCGTTGGTGAGTCGGGCCTTTATTTGGGTGCAAAACGTTCCGCCACGGTCATCAGCGTGACGCCTGCGGTGCTTTATCGCTTGTCGATCGATTCTCTCGAGCGCATTACGCGTGAGTCGCCGCATTTGGCAGCATCGTTCCACCAATTCGTGGCGCGATTGCTTGCCGAGCGATTGGTGCTCGCGACGGGTGCGTCGAAGTTGTTGTTCAATTGAGTGGCCGGGTTTGGCGGGGCAATAGCTAAAACCTAGAGCTGATTCTTTCGTGTGTCAGCCGCGCGTCTTCCAAAAATCTGGATCGCGCCGAGCGTGCATCATGGAAATGATGGTGATACCGTCGGCGTTTGGACGGTAAAACATTGCGTATGGGAAGCGCCGCAGGTTCCAGCGCCTTATTTCGCCATCAACGCGCCCTTCGACGCGCAATGGTGTTCGCGGGTTTTCCAGCACGAAACTGACTGCAGCCTCGAACTCGTCCACAAACCACGATGCTGCGTCGGGGGATTGGCGGAGATAATAATCCACCGCCTCCTCGAATTCTGCGAGTGCGCGTGGGTCGAAACGGTACTTCATCCCCGCCGGTTTGCGATACGCGCACGTGCGGCTTGGATCGCTGAAGGCCCATCGACGAGCTGCACCTTGCCGTCGTCGATCTCCTCAGCTCGCTTGAGAATTACCTCGAGCTGCCCTTGATCGAGAGGGAAATTTTCTCCGGGATGGAGGCTTTCCCAAATTCTGTACGCCACCAGTTCTCGAAGGGCAGGTGGAAGCGCGAGAGCAAGATCTGTCAGCCTATCTACCTCGGCGACTGCTTCGACCGATGTCATCGTACCTGACCTCCTTGAAGAGCGATCGCATATTCATACCATGGGCCGCGACGTTCGTCGATAGCGCGAGTGGGTGAGCCCATGAGCACGTGTCAGGTTTGTCGCAGCCGAGTTCATCCATATCGCGACACCATCACTGCGGCGCGAATTCAACCGCCCCGATCACCACCTCCATTACCCCGTTTGCCGCATTCATGGGGCGTTTTCCCTGGTGCAACCAAAAGTTGATATGCAGCTTCGTCGTTCGTGTGGGCACATAAATCCCCTTCGTCATCCGCGACGTAATGGGGGACGAATTTTCGCCGCCAGGCCCCAATGCAATACTCTCGAACGTGACCAGACGAGGCATCCACGTGAACGTGTGCTCGCTCGAGCCCCATGGTCGGCCTCTAATATCGAAGCTTTCCGTATTCGGCTGAACCGAGAAATATAAATTGGCGCCGCGTGGTCCCTCGAACCGCGCGATTTCCACATCCATTTCGTTGTTCGGCGATTCATTGCTCCACGTGAAAAAACCGAGCACCGCGTGCGCATCGAAATCATCAATGGGCGTATCGAGCTGCATCGTATACCGACCGTACCCGACGTTTCTATTCGTGTAAATTTCGGCGCAGGTCCAATTCCCGTCGTTTTCGCGCCGGATGACCATGTGCAGCCGCCCCGTTTCGTCAATCCATACGTTGTCGTCTCTCCATCGATTCGGGCCCGGGCCCATCGTCTCCCGACCGGTTTCCTTCGTTTGCCACTCGAGTCCAGAAAATTCGAATGCTTGTGCCTCGTTCGGCATGAGGGCCAAACCGGAGATTCCGAAGGCCGTGCAGAGCAATGTCGCAAGAACCTGGTGGGTGTTCGGCATGCGCTGTCCGTCTGCCATTGCCGTGCCAATGGCACTGTCCGCGTCGATTCGTCGGCATAACGCGATCGCGCCTGCTCCTTGCGAATCTACGTCCAGGTCGCGCCTGAGCAGCCGGTGCACGGACGACGGCATCCACGACGAATCCAACGTGTCCAAGACGCTTGCACGGACCTAACGACCACGTTTCACTCGCCGTCCTGGCGCGACTGAATACGTGCTCGCGGTGAGGGAAGCATCACGCGCTCTTGTCGCCCGCTTGTGATCGTTTTATGCGTGAGTCGTGGACCTCGATCTTCAAGGCGCTGTCGTTTTCGTAACGGGTGCATCGGGCGGCATTGGCAACGAAATTTGCCGCGCATTTCTCGATGAAGGCGCGCTCGTTGCCGCACTCTCCCGACGCGGTATGCCCGACGGCGATCCCGAACGCACAATCTCGCTCATCGGCGATGTGCGCGATCCAGACGCTGTCGATGCAGCGATGCGTGATGCGGAAAAACGGTTCGGTCGCGTCGATATATGCATCGCCTGCGCAGGTATCTGGCCTCCGCAATCCACGCTCCTGCACGAGATCGATCCAGCGCGAGTACGAGAGGTTGTCGAGACAAACGTGCTCGGATCCATCTGGACTGCCCGTGCATTTCTCGCGTCGCTCGCTCGTACAGGGCCCCGCAAAGACGAACGCGGATCGAGTCTCGTCTTCGTCGGCTCGACGGCCGGGCACTTCGGCGAGCGTGGGCACAGCGACTATGCGGCGAGCAAAGCGGCTCTGCGCGGATTGGTGTTGTCGCTGAAAAACGAAATTGTCCTCATCGACCCACGCGGTCGCGTCAATCTCGTCGAGCCTGGTTGGACCGTCACGCCCATGATCGAGGGCTACCTCGAGAAGCACGGCGCGCTCGATAAAACCTTGCGCACGATGCCTCTGCGTCAGCTCGGAGCACCTGCCGATGTCGCTCGGGCCATCTTGTTCTTCGCGTCATCGTCGATGTCCCGCCATTTGAGCGGTGAATCGCTGCTCATTGCGGGCGGCATGGAAGGCCGCGTTCTCTGGTAGATGCGGTGCTGATTCAGTTGCTGCGTTCCTCGCTTGCAGACGCCATCGCGAACGACTACCTGCTCCCGTCATGTCGAATCGTCGAACGATCCGCAAGTACATGACCCCGAGCCCCGTCACCGTCACGCGAACGACGACCATGGCGCGCGCGATGAAAGTCATCGACGAACATGGTTTTCGTCACTTGCCGATCGTCGATGATGCTGGTCACCTCGTCGGATGTTTGTCCGAACGTGAACTAAAAATTGTCGAGAATATGCGGGTGGTCGACGCCGGCATGGCTTGCGTCGAAGACTTCATTCTCGGTCCGCCCTACGCCGTCTCACCCGATACGTCGCTGCGCGAAGTCACGCACGTCATGGCGGAGAGCAAACACGGATCGGCCGTGGTCGTCGAGGGAGGCGCCGTCGTCGGCATGTTCACGACCGTCGATGCTCTGCGCGCGCTCTCTGCGGTGCTCGACGAGCTTGAAGGCACCGAGTAACGCGACGAGCGAAACATGCCACGAACTTCGCCCGAAGGTGTCCGTCGGTTACTCTCGCACGGGTGGGTGATGGTTCGGTCGGTGCACTGAGTTCGCGCAAGCGACGTCGCGCGCGGCGGTTTGTCCTGCACGTGCTCGGCGCGTTCGCCATTGCCGCTTGCAGCGCGCCCGAGGAGCCTCCGGGTCGCAACGTCGAAGCGACCGACCCGGAAACGTTTGTCCTTCCGCAACCTTTGGTCAGCGCGCTTGCTACAGTCGTCGCCGAGGCAGGAGTTGCTGACGCAGAGCCTTCCGCCGAAGACCTCGAGCCTGGCCATGGCCACAAGCTTGCCAGCATTGCCATGCGCAACTATGTCTATATTGCGCCCGATTATCAATCCACGAGAATTGGTTATTTGCGAGCTGGGGCCATTGTCGATCGCGCAGCATCTCCGGCCGGTTTCAATCGTTGTAAGGGCGGGTTTTACCGCATTCACCCTCGCGGTTACGTTTGCGTAGGCATTGGCGCGTCACTCGACGTCGAGCATCCTGTCGCCTTGGCCGCCTACCGAGGTCCGCGACGCGGGCAACCATTTCCCTACCATTACGTCATTTCGCGCATTCCCACGCCGCACCTTTATGTCCATCTTCCCACGCCCGAAGAACAGCGGGACGTGGAAGGCCGTCCGATCGATGCGCCGCGAATGAATCCTTGGATTTTGCAAGAATTAACCTCGACCGTGGGGGAATCGGATTCCATTTCGCCATTTCTTTCCAAAGGGCTCGATTTGCCAAAACCGTCGGGCGCCGAAGAACGAATGCGCTTCAATGCGCACCGGGGTCGAGCCAAACCTCGTTCCGCTTTCGGTCTCATGGCCACGTTCGATTGGACAAACCGTCGTTTCGGACTGACCACCGAGCTGGATCTCGTGCCGCTCGATCGCACGCGCTTGGTGCATGTTTCGGCCATGCGCGGCATTGAAATCGCGAGCGAGAATCTCGTGCCGGCGTTCGTCATGCATCACGGATTGAAAGCTTTGCGTCCCGATGCCGAGGGCAAACTACGCGAGGCGGAGATAGTGCCATTTCGATCTGGCTATTCGCTGACGGGCGGAGCTTCGAGCGGCGGGACGCACCGGATGCAGGGCAAACCAGGCGAAGCCCTCGCGGCATTCGTGGAGACCGCCGAAGGCGTTTGGCTGCCCGCGTCGAGTCTTCGAATGGGTCGTTTGGGCACCGACGTTTGGGGCCATGCGAAACGCGGTAAACGCTGGATCGATGTCTCCATCGAGCGGCAGATGCTCATTGCGTACGAAGGCATGCGTCCTGTTTTTGCGACATTGGTATCGACGGGCAGAGGCGGGCTTGCTGATCCGCAAACGACGAGCGCCACGGTGCAAGGGACGTTTTTCGTGCAATCGAAACACGTCACGGCGACGATGGATGGCGATCCCGACGATGAAAATGCGCGTGAATTACACGACGTGCCCTACGTGCAATACTTTCACCAGAATTACGCCATTCACGGAGCTTATTGGCACGATCAATTTGGCAAATTGAAAAGCCACGGTTGCGTGAACGTTTCGCCAGCGGATGCCGCGTGGTTATTCGAATTTACCGATCCGCAGGTTGCTGCCGAATGGCATGGCGCCATGACTCCCGCGGGTGGGACGCTCATTTACGTTCATCCGTGAGCTATCAATTAGAATGCGTGACGGACCTGGAACATGGTTTGTCCGGTCGAAATAAAGAACGAAACGTCGGTCGGCTTGGTTTTGGCTTTCGGGCCGCCGAAAAGAATCATCGCCGTTCCAGACACGATTCCAGCAATCCCTACGCCCAGACCGATGTTGGCGACGAGGTCCAACGTTTTGCCGCTATCGACGATAGCTCCATATTTCGGATCCGTGCAACGAACTCCACCGCATTCCGTTTCCAATTGAGCAAACTTTTGGTTGCTCTGGATGCCGCCGAACGCAAATGCGCCCATGCCCACGACTCCTACGGCGAGCACGGCAAATCCTGCTTTGCGTACGCTGCCGCCGGTTTTTTCAATGGTGGGTGGTTTGTCCGGAGCCGTTATTGCCGGTTTTATTTCCACGGGTTTGGCGCCAAAAACCACCGACTTGGTTTCACCGGGTTTGACAATTTCGGTACGCGTGGTGGTTCCTTCCGCCAAACCTTCCACCGTGACGCTCACTTCGCCAGGCATCACTGCTACGGGTACACCGAGTTTGTCCTGGCCAAGCACAACGTCGCCTACCAATACTCGCGCATTGGCAGGAGCATTCACGAGCGTCACCACGATCTTGCCGACTTTCGCTTCGAGCGGCGCCAGTTCCGCGGCGGCAGCGTCCCGCGTGCTCGCGTACTTCGGTTCCGTTTCGGCGCGGTTCGCCGATTCGCGAAGCGTTGCCGACAGCTCGTCATACGCTTCGGGCAGCTTGCCCTGCT
>CAZETM010000137.1:0-16208 GCA_964514885.1 uncultured Polyangium sp.
ATCTGGATCCCCCCTCCCTCCTCGCCAAGTGCCCCCAGATTCTCGGCTGCGGCTGGTAGGCTACAGGCCGCATGCCCGCCAAAAACCTCGACCGACGCGTGGAGCCCATGTTTCGCGACGTAAACGCAAGAGGCGTGCGCATGCGTGTGCTCGAGGCTGGACAAGGCCCCGCACTGCTGCTCGTCCACTCGTTCCTGACAAGCCATCGATCGTTCGAGACCGTCATCGAAACGCTCGCCGAACGTTTTCACGTCATCGCTCCCGACCTACCGGGCTTCGGAGAGAGCGAGAAACCAAGCCCCGCGAGCTATTCGTACGGAATCGAAGCTTTTTCCGAATCCATGGCTGACCTCATCGCCGCCTTCGGAGTCGGTCGTGCGTGCGTGCTCGGACACGGCATGGGCGGCGCCATCGCACTGACGCTCGCTGCAGAACATCCCGAGCTCGTCACGCGACTCGTGCTCGAAGATGCGCTCGTGTTTCCCTTTCCACTCAGCTTCCGTGCACGCCTGCCGCTCGTCCCCGTCCTCGGCGGAGTCATCTTCAAACAACTCTGGGGGCGCAGGAGCTTTCGGGCCTACTTTCGTGACGAGTTCTTTCGTCCTGGCGCGGAAATTCCCCTCGATCGCATCGACCTTCACTACGAGTTCTTCAACGGTCCTTCAGCACGCGAAAGCGCATACGCAGTGCTGCGATCGATCCTCGATACACGTCCCATCGTCGCGCGACTGACGCGCATCACCACTCCCACGCTCGTGATTTGGGGATGCGATGACCGCACGTTTCCCGTCGCAAATGCTCAACGTATCGTCCGTGCGATGCCCGCTGCGATGCTCGAGATCATGGACGCTGCACACGTGCCTCACGAAGAGCGCCCGCGTGAGTCCGTCCAGATCATTAGGCAGTTTTTGGAGGGCAAACGTTGATGTTTCGCCGGGCCGCGCGGAGCTTGCTCCGAAGCCAATCGGCACGCGTAGGCTCGATCATCGTCTTGACGCTCGTGCTGTTCGCACTCGTCGGACCACTCGTCGCGTTACATCCTCCGAACGCGAACGACTTTTCGCTAGCCCGCGAAATTGGCGGCGCACCACCAGGTTCGTCACTCACTCACTGGCTTGGTGTCGATGCTCTTCATCGCGACGTGTTCGCGCGTCTCGCATACGGCGCACGCACGTCTCTCGGCATCGCAACCGTCGCGACGATCATCTCCACGCTGATCGGAACCGTCGTTGGAGTGACGGCCGGTTACGCAGCATCCGTACGCGCAAAAGCTGTTGACGCACTGCTCAGTCGCTTCGTCGACGTCTTGCTCGCTCTTCCCTTCTTACTCGTCATCACCGCGATCGGTGCAGCCGTCGGCAGGAGCGATTCACTCACCGTTTTGCTCGTCCTCGGCCTCTCTGGATGGGGCGGAACTGCACGACTGATTCGCGCCAAGACGATGCAAATCTGCACGCTCGATTTCGTCGCTGCGTCACGCGCGCTCGGAGGTTCCGCGTCATCGATCGTGACGCGTCACGTTCTTCCAAACGCGTGGGGCATCATCGTCGTGATGGCGACGACGAGCATCGGACAGATGGTGCTTGCCGAAGCCGTGCTCGGTTACTTGTCGCTCGGAGTGCCGCCTCCCGACGCTTCCTGGGGACGCATGCTGCACGAGGCTGAGCCGTTTATCTCGACGCGCCCCGGACTCGTTGCTGCTCCAAGTATCGCCATCTTGCTCGCGGTGCTCGGCTTCGGACGCCTCGGTGACGCACTGCGCGACATGTTCGAAGAAGGCTCGCGTGATTCAGCTCGTCCAGCCGCTCGTTTGCCTGTGGATCTCTTGTTGGTAGCGGCTGCGCTCCTGCTGCTTGCAGGGCTGCCTCCTACGCACGTTGCGCCTCCGATCGGAGACCACGTCGCGCTGTCTCCAACACCGACGCGCGGAGGAACGCTCCACGTCGCCACGATCATCAACGTACGCACACTCGATCCAGCGCTCGCTTATGACGAAGCCGCGATGGCCATCGGTGATCTGCTCTTCGCCAAGCTCGTCACCTGGGATGACGAAGGCAAGCTCGTCGGCGAGCTGGCGCGCGAATTTCACCTCTCCGCAGACGCACGCACGTACTCGTTTACACTTCATCCCAACGTCGTCTTTCACGATGGAACCAAGCTTCGCGCCATCGATGTCAAACGGTCGATCGAGCGCACACTGCATCCACGCACGCCGAGCCCCGGAGCAAGTCACTACACAGCTCTCGACGGTTTGTCTGCGTTTCGTGCGGGACAAACTGCCGACATCCAAGGCATTCGCGTCACGGGTGAACTGTCGCTCGACATCACGCTCGAACGTCCCGACGCCACCTTCTTGTCGCTGTTGACCTTGGGGTTTGCCGCACCGGTTTGTCCTTCTTCAGGCGCCCTCGTCGATGCCTCCAAGCCGCCAAATCCCTGCGGTGCAGGACCCTTTCGTCTCGCAACCTGGGAACCAGAAGGCACCATCCGTCTGGAACGTCACGACGGATACTTCATCCCCGGACGACCTTACCTCGACGCAATCGAGTGGCTGACGAACGAACGCGTCACGGCACAACGTTACAAACTCGAACGCGGAGTGCTCGACTACGTTCGTAGCCTCGGCAGCCAAGACGCCGCGTTGTATCGAGCAAGCTCCGCGTGGACACGTAGGCTCACCCTGTCCAACTCGTTCGTGACGAACGCGATCTTCATGAACACGGAGATGCCTCCGTTCGACATTCGAGCGGTGCGTCGCGCTGTCGCACTCGCGATCGAGCCCAGCGTTCTCGAAACCGTTCGTGCCGAGGTTCGCGCCATCGATCGCGTGCTTCCCGAGGGCCTTCCTGGAGCGCCACCTCCCGCATCGATGCGTCGACACGACCTCGCCGCAGCACGTGAACAGATGCGCATCGCCGGCTACGCATTCGACGAAGCAACCGGCCAAGGCGGCTATCCGTACGCGATCGACTACCTCGTGCCTGCCGACACGTTCGAGCAACACGCAGCCGAGATCTGGATGCAACAGCTCGCACGAATCGGCATTCGCATTCGACTGAGGCCCGTGAGCTACGCGTCGTACCTCGCCGAAGTCGCCAAACGACGCACCACGACGATGGGTTGGGTCGGATGGAAGGCCGACTTCCCCGACGCGCTCAACTTCCTCGAACCAACGTTGTCGTCCCGCGCGATCGAGGACGAGCATTCGCAGAACTACGCGTTCTTCAAAAACGAAGAGTTCGACCGTTTACTCGATGACGCATCGCGCGAGCGAGACGCTGAAAAGCGCACTCGGTTGTTCACTCGCGCAGAAGAGATCGTCCGCGACGAAGCTCCTTGGGTGCCCACCCACGCGCCGCAGATGCTGGAGTTATGGCAGCCGTACGTTCGCGGATACGTGCCGAATCCAGTCATTTTGCAGCGTTTTCGTGACGTTTGGATCGACCAACCCGTGCGTGCTCAGGGCCGCCAGCAAGCATCGCTCGGACCTGCTGCGATTTTGTTTTCGCTGCGTACGAATCGAGGCGCCCCATGATGCCGCTTTTTTGGCGTGCGCTTCGGCGTCTTGGATGGGCCCTGGTGGTCGTGTTTGGAGTGACCACCCTGTCGTTTTTTTTGGTGCACGTGCTTCCAGGTGACCCGGCCCGGATGATCGTGGGACCTCAAGCTTCCGCCCGCGACGTAGCCAAAGCGCGCGAAGTGTATGGCCTGGACCAACCCGTCTGGAGACGGTACGCACGGTTTGTCTCCAAGCTCGTACATGTTGGAGAAACGTTCGCTCAGGACGCACCGAAGCCAGCCGAGCATCGATCGTGTGTTTCGGTGGGTCGCGTACACATCGACCTTGGTTCGAGCTTTCATTATCGACGACCGATCATCGATCTGGTGATCGCGAAGCTCCCGCGTTCGTTTGAGCTCGCACTATCTTCGCTAGCCGTGGCATTGGCCTTGGGGTTGTCGCTTGGTGTGAGTACGGCCGCACGTCGTGGAGGCCGGTGGGACGAGTTTGGCGCGGGCGTGGCGCTTTTGGGAATCAGTGCGCCGACGTTCATCACGGCGCTCGTGTTGCAATACGTGCTCGCGCATCGGCTGGGACTGCTTCCGTATGACGGCTACGGAAAAACCTCGGCGGAGCACTTGGCGTCGATCGTGTTGCCAGCCCTGACGCTCGGGATTCATGGCAGCGCGCTGTATGCGCGTCTGGTGCGCGCGGAGCTGGGAACGACGCTCGATCAGGATTACGTACGGGTCGCTCGTGCGAAGGGCGCTTCACGACTGCGGACGCTGATCGTGCATGGGTTGCGTACGGCGCTGATTCCCGTGGCAACGCTGGCAGTGCTCGACCTTGGAGCGCTGGTGGGTGGAGCGGTGGTCACGGAAAAGATTTTCCGCTGGCCAGGCATGGGACAGATGGCGGTCGAGGCGATCGTGAATCGAGACGGCCCGCTCGTGACGGCAACAGTGCTCGTTGCTTCGACGGCGATCGTCATCGCGACGTTGATGGTGGATGCATTGGTTACGTTGGTCGATCCGCGACTACGACGTAGTTAGTCACCCGCGAGCGAGCTGCACTCAGCGCCGCGAGCTGATTCGGACCCGGCGAGATCGGCACATCTGCGGAATGCCGAAGCTCCTCCACCGGCCGCTCCGAGCAAGTACCAGGCGTCTGCACTGCCCGGGTTCTGCTGCGTGTATTGCCTGGCAAGGTTCCGAGCCTTGCCCATCTGGCCTTGTTCCATCGCCCGCATGATGCGCGACGACAGAGGTCCCGATTCATCTTCGGAAGGCGGAGCTTCACCCGTCGCTGCTGGAGCTTCGCCTGTTGCAGAAGCAGGCTCGGTAGGCCCTTCCCCCGTTGCAACGGGGGCCGGAGCTGCGTCCACTTCGGCGGCGGCATCTTCGACAGCCTCGACCCCCGCGTCTTCTTCGGTGGCGGCATCCGAGCCTGCGTCGACGAAGACCGCGGGGATAGTGGCAGCAGACGCGGTAGGCGCGGTCGTCACCAAAGCGCTTGCACTCGAGGCTGGTCCCGTTGCCTCGGGCTTACTGGACAAACTATTCGATACGGCGCCGAGGACCACGAGCAGGCCGAGCACCGCGACGATCCCACCCATGATCTTCAGGTTGCGTGCACGTCGCGCGCGTTGTTCCGGCGACAAACCAAGCGGCGAATATTCGCCATCATCGTCACCAGGCCCCATCGGTTCCGAGAAAAACTCAGGACCGGTTTCGTCATCGCTCGAATCGACACTCTCGGACTTCTTCGTAAGCGGCTCACCAAGCGCCTCATCGGACGATCCAAAGAAGTCGTCTTCGGGGACTCGAGGTGGATACGTGGCCGTTTGTTTGGTCGGCGTGAGCGCTGGCTCGTCGTCCATGTCCACGCCCAGCCGCGGCAAAGGCTGCACTGGCGGCATCGCCGGCGGTGGTTGCGAAGGCGCCAGTTTTTTCTTGTAGGATTTTCCTGGAACAGTGCTCTCGATGCGGACTTCGGACTTTATCGGCTCGTCTTTTTTCGGCTCCTCGGGCTTCGGGAGCAGCGCCGACGTCGGATAGGACGACTCGCGTTGCGTCGCTGGTCCCTCGCCACCACCCACGTTGGGTCGAGGCTCGGTATGCGCCATGGCCTCTTCGGGAGCGAGCCCATTCAGCACGACTGCAGCATCGCGAGCAATCGTCGCCGGTTCTTGCGAAACAGGCGGCAGGACTGGAGCTTGAAGCGAGGCGAGCGTCGTCGTGCGCATCGGCTCGATCGGCTCGATGACCCTCGCCGGAGCTTGGGACGGTGGACGAATGCGCGTCGGGGGTTCGGCAGGACGCACGATCGTTGCCGGCTCGCGCGTGGGCGGCTCGGGCAAACGATGACGCGTGGGCGGATCGTCCGCCGGAACAACTTGTGCCGGCGATGGCGACGATGCAGCCGTGGGCGGACCGAGATCTTCGTGGTCGACCGGCGGAGGTGCTCCCTTGACCAGCGTCGGAGCGGGGCCCTTTGGCACGGGGGCCTGTTGCGCGGGAGCTGGTTGTTGAATTGGCGCCGGCGTCAACGCTCGTTGAACGATCGCTTGCAGCTCTCTTTCGACGGGCTTCGCGATCGTCGGAGCTTCGGCTTCTTCGCCGTCGGCGTGTGCATCGTTCAGGTGCAGCTTGCCAAGGCGCGACGTATGCGGACTTTGCGCGCGACTGTCTGCGCCCGATCCACCGGAACGCTGACCACTGCGATTGCGGAACTGCTGGTCCCGCGCCCGCATGGCCATGTCGGAGCTTGGAGGAATCGCCACCGAAATCGCAGGAACGACGGATTCATCGAGCAAGAAGTCGCCCGGCACATTCGGGGCGTCGTCCGCCATCGCGCGTAGCGCCGAGCCCGCCGCCAACAAATTCGAGCGCAACATGACGGTGTTCGGCGGGATCTCGTCATGATGATGCTCGCCTAGGATCGCGTCTTCGTGCGACTCCTCCGAGTGCGGCTCCGACGCCGGCTCACACGGCATGAGCAGCCCCTCGAAGTAAAGCTTCGAGATGGTCGATAACGTCGACAGGTCTTCGAACGGCGAGGCATCGACGACGGCCGTGATGTCGCGTTTGCCATCGAAGAGGCGCAGAATTCCGTTCAGCTCGTCGGGGATCTCGTTGAGCCGCTCGACCAACGCATCCGCGTTCACTTCGAAGATCGTATTGAGCGGCGGAATCGATTCGCAAAGCTTCCCCCACTCGTCCATGCGTCGCATGCCCTCCATGAGCAGCCCCTGCGTGGAGCTACCGATGGTGTCCGGCATGTCGACCTTGCAGAACTCGACCTCGAAATTGCCCTCGCTCCAAAGCAGAACGCGGTAGACGGCCTCTTCGCCAGCGAGCCGTCCGAGGACCGCGTCGATGACCTTGCCGTCCCGAAAATAGATGTGCGCTTCTTGGTTGTTGTTACGAATGTGGACGATGCCGGCTTTGCGACTCACCTCGAAGGTTTGCAGCAAGTCCACCACGCCCATGTCGGCCACGAGACCTGCGAATCGAGTGCGTCCCGTGGATGAATTCTGCTGCTTCGAGGCGATTCCATCGCGGGCATTACGCGCCAGAAGGATGCTGACGCGGGCGATGAGCTCCCGAACGAAGATCGGCTTGGTCAAGTAGTCTTCGACGCCCAGCTCGAGACCGCGAATCTTGTCCTCGACCGACTTCTGGCTGGTCAAAAAGACGATGGGAATCGAGGCCCAGACGGGGTTTTCCTTGATCCGCCGCACCAGCCCGTAGCCATCGAGGATCGGCAGGCGCGTGTCGGTCAGGATCAAGTCCGGTGGCGACAGATCGATCTTCGCAAGCGCATCATTGCCGTCTTGCGCCGTCGTGACTGTGAAGCCGGCCTTCTTCAGGCTCACTTCGAGCAGACGAAGGCTACGCGCGTCCGAGTCGACCAGGAGGAGTTGTTGTTTTGCCACGAGCAGGTGTCTGCCAAGGATGGCGAGCAGTGTCCTAAGATGTCAAGCCGACCAAACAGCGCATTGATGCGTCGTTTGAGCTCATACGTTTAGCCCCACGGATCAACCACATCACCGCCACCACCGGATTTCTTCTTCGTGGTGGGAGCAGGCGCAGGTGCTGGAGCGGGCGGAGGCTTCGCCGTGGGCAGTTTTCCGGTAAGACGCGGTGCTGCTGTGGTCCCCGTTGGAGGTGGCGCAGTCGAAGGAGGCTGCGGCGTCGTTGCTTCAGGCGTGGGCGGAACAGCCGTGTCCACGGGCGGAGCCGTTGGAGGAGGCGCCGTCGTCGTTGGAGGAGGCGCTGTCGGTGCAGGCACCGTTGGAGGAGGCGCAACCGTTTGCGTAGGCGTCGGCACTGCCGCGACCGTTGGCGTTGGAGCCGGTGCCACAGGAGTTGGTGCCGGTGGAACCGCGAGCCAGACCACGACACCCACGACCACTGCAATCGCGGCTGCCAGACCAAAAAGCACGGCAGGCTTTGGCTCGGTACTCGCAGGTGCGACTTTCGACGGGCGGCCAGGTCCTCCAGCTCCCTGCCCTTCGAGACGTTGCGGCATCGCCGCATCGCCATCGGGGCCCGGAATCATCGGCAAAGCTTCTTCGAGCGCACTGGCGACCTCGGCCATCGTCGCGAAACGGTCGGCAGGGTTTTTCTCGAGGCACCGCATCACGATTTCGCCCAACGGGCCTAGTCGCGACGGATCCTGTACGCGTTGTTCGAGCGGCACCGGCACGCCGCTGATGTGCATATCCATCACGCCCTTGAAGCTGTCCGCTTCGAAAGGAACGCGTCCGGTCAAACATTCGTAAAGGATCACGCCGAGCGCATAGATGTCGGTGCGATGATCGACCGGCTGACCAAGCGCTTGCTCGGGGCTCATGTAGTGCGGCGTTCCGAACACGATGCCTTGCCGCGTGAGACGACTTGCACCGGCGATCTTCGCGAGGCCGAAGTCGAGCAGCTTGGCAAACTCGCGATCGCCGCTGCGCACCAAGTAGATGTTGTCGGGCTTGAGATCGCGATGAATCACGCCGGCTTCGTGAGCCGCAGAAAGAGCAAGCGCGCACTGCAAAGCAATCGCCGCCGTACGATCGGGCGACAAGATCAGATCGGCGCGGAGCAAGTTGGCGAGCGTGTTGCCGCTCAACAGCTCCATCACGAAGTAGGGAACTTTGGAGCTGAGCGGCGCGCTGCGATCGACCTGGACTTCGCCGAAGTCACTGACCGCGACGATGTTTGGATGTCCAATCGCTGCCGCAGCCTTCGCTTCCTGCATGAAGCGCGTCACGGCCGTGGTGTCTTGCGCGATGTCGGCACGCAATACTTTGAGTGCAAACTTGCGTCCGAGCGTCGTGTGACGAACTTCGTACACCGACCCCGTGCCGCCCTCGCCTAAGAGCGAAAGCACTTCGTAACGGCCATCGACGACTTGGCCGACGAGCGGATCGGCATTCGGATTCCAGTCCGGTGCATCGATCAGCGCATCGCCGTCGAAGGGGCAAAAACGCACGTCACCGGAAAAAAACTTCTCGCACTCCGGACATCGCCTCGCGCGGGAGCGTTTGCTCCGATCGGCTACAAGCGTTCCGGCATCGATTTTCGCGCCGTTCGCATCACGCGCAGCGTTCGTCTCAAGCTCTATGCGTACGGGTCGCGCCACCTTGTGAAGTCTATCCGAGGTTCAGGCGTGGAGTTAAAAAAACAGTGGTCCTCTTCTCGAGGACAAACCCGTTCGTTTGGGAAAACGGGGCGACGCACGATGTCCCGTGTGAAGCAGCGCATCGTGCGTCGATTTCTTGCTTGTCAGCAGACTTCAGATCTCTTCGAGGATCTTCGCTTTGCGAGCGTTGAAGTCTTCGTCGCTGATGAGGCCCTGCTGCTTGAGCCCGACGAGCTTCTGCAGGCGAACTTCGATGGTTTGAGCACCACCGGCGGCGGCCGCTTGCTGTTGCTGTTGCGGTTGCGGTTGCTGCTGAGCGGGCTGACCGCCTGCGAATTGCGGAGGCTGAGCGAAGTTCGGCGGCGGTGCGGCTTGTTGCGGCTGCATCATGTGCGCCATGTTCATGCCCATCGCCGCTTGAGCGCCGAGCTGAGCCATGCCGACGTTCGCGCCGCCCTTGGCCATGCCCTCGCCCGCGCCCATCATCGCGTTACCAGCAGCGTAGTTGTTCCAGTTGCCCGCGAGATGCTGCACGTAACGCGCATCCTGCTGGAACTTTTGATCCATGCCGAACTGCTTGGCTTGCGCTTGGTCGGCTGCAATTCCAACGCCTCGACGAGCTTCGCCGCGTGCCTTGTTCGCCTCGCGCAAAAGCCGCTGATCCTCGGCCGCAAAGTTGATGTTGAAGTTGCCGACCTCGAGGATCCGGACGCCGATCTCCTCCAGGTTCGGAGCACTCTGCTGAATGCGTCCGGCAATCTCCATCGTCATGCCGCCCAGGTTGAGCAGACTCTTGTTCTGCTGCGAGCAAAGCTGACCAATGACCGTCTTCACGCTCATGAAGAACTTGCCCTTGATCCAGTTGAGAATTTGCTCGTTGTCCTGCGAGCCGGCCATCTGGCCGTGGTAGCCAATGACAAACCGCACCGGGTCGGTCACGACGAGCGCGTATTCGCCGAAGATCCGCGGCGTCACGTACTCGAAGAGGATCGGATCCTCCATCGATTCGAGCGGCCCGCCAAAGGGCAAACCTCGAAGGGGCTGCATCTTCACGAAGTAGATCTCCGCGATGAAGACGTTCCCGCCCGTGAAGTTGTTGACGATGTTGTTCAGGAACGGAATGTTCTGCGTTTGCAGCGTGTGCCGCCCAGGAGGCAAATAGCCGACGTATTTGCCGTCTTTGAAGAACAACGCGCACTCGTCACTATCGACGGTGAGCTGCGAATAAAAAGGGATGTTCTGGTCCGGGTGCTTGTAGACGATGAGGTTTTTAAGCTTGTCCGGACGCGCGATCATCATCTCGCGCACGCCGCCCTTGACGAAATCCATAATCCCCATGTCGAAGTCCCGCTCCTCTCACGCAACCGGCAGGCAGACGCCTTGCCGCGTCTATGGACGCTTTCGTGTCCCCGCTCAACCGATGGATCGAACTTTTTATGCCGCGACGGACCGCAGCCCCCCGAGAATAGTGCGCACCAGGCAGGACGGCAACACCTGCGCTCGCTGGCGTCCTAGTTGTTTACCTGCTTCGAGCGCCGTAACGCTGTGCTCGAGCCGTCTTTTTCGAGCGAGGTCCGCATGATTGCACCGATCGACATCGCGTCACTCCCAGGCCCCGCACAAAAACTCGTCGACCCCGCCGCTCCGCCAAAGATGCAGGAGCTTGCGGCCAGAGGCGTCGCGCCAGGCCTGAAACCTGCCGACATCGTCGCCGTCATCGTCGTGCTCATGCAGAGCGATCGCGCGGCCGTCCACGACACCGCCGTCGCCACACTCAAGAATCTGCCCGCACCTCTGCTGCAAGGCGCACTGGCCGCAGACCTCGAGCCCGCCTGCATTCATGCGCTTGCTCAGGCCTACATCGACCGCCTCGAAATCATCGAAAAAGTCGTCGTCATGCCACGCGTGGCGATGGACACGATCGAACATCTGGCGCGCGCTGGAACCGAGCCCATCACGGAGCTTGTCGCGACAAACGAAACGAGACTGCTCGCTCATCCGCGGATCATCGAGCTGCTCTACATGAACAAGGTAACGCGGATGTCGACGGCCGATCGCGTCGTCGATCTCGCGCGCAGACATGGCCTGGTACTCGAGGGCATTCCGACGTTCCGCGAAGCCGCCGATGCGCTCGAAGGCGAGCTGATCTTCGAAGCTTCGGAAGAACCCACGCCAGACGATCTCGTCTACACGGAGACAGAGGCCCTCGCCGAAGAACTCGCGGCTCAGTCCGCAGCTACGAAGTCCGCTGAGTCGGAAGACGCGTTTGTCGAAACAAACGAAGTCGGCAAGCCCGAGGTCGTCAAAGAAAAGCTCGCTCCGCTCTACAAACGCATCGGGGACATGTCGATCAGTCAGAAGGTTCGTCGTGCCACACTCGGCACGAAAGAAGAACGACTGCTGCTCGTGCGTGAACGCAATCGGCTCGTGTGCACGGCCGTTGCGCGAAGCCCGATGTTGCAAATAGACGAAGTCGATCTGATCACGAAAAACCGCAACATCTCCGAAGAAGTGTTGCGCATCCTCGGGTCGAACGGCGAATGGTTGCGTAGTTATTCGATCAAGAAAAACCTCGCGGAGAATCCGAAAACGCCGCCGCAGATGGCGCTACGTTTCGCCCTCGCGATGCGCGATTCGGACATGCGCATGTTCATCAAGAATCGAAACGTTGCCGCGTCCATTCGAGATGCCGTGCGTAAGCACATGCAGAAGCGCAAGCCATGAGCGATCTCGTTCGTTTCGGCGTCGCGATGGATCGCACGCTGCTTGCCGAATTCGACCAACGCATCGCAGCTCGCGGCTACGAAAACCGATCCGAAGCCATTCGCGATCTGGTGCGCGCAGACCTCACGCGCGCAGCGTACGACCGCGGAGCGACGGTCATCGCGACACTCACGATCGTTTATGCACCAAACATTCGCGCCGACGTGATGCGACTATGCGAGCCCGAACCGAACGAGCCGGATGTGCTCTTGGCAAGCCAACACGTGCGGATCGATCGACGCAGGCATCTGGACACGCTGGTACTGCGCGCGTCCTCGGAAAAACTCGTGGAACTTGCGGGAAGGATTGCAGGAACGAAAGGCGTGCTTTCGTGCGAGCTGACGGTGGCGGCGGCCGTGGCCGTTGAAGGTAACAAGTAGATCCGGGGGGTATGGGGGGCAGAGCAGTCGGCCCCCATCGAAAACTAAGGTGAAGCCGGAGCGACCAACTCTTCTTCTTCGCCCTTGATCTTCACGTTGTTCTTCGGAGGCTCGATGATGAACGTGACCATGCGTTCTTTGGCCTCGAAATCCTGCCGATACACAGCGGCCGAGTTCTTGAATTTGAACGGGCCAATACGCACGCGGTACCAAAGCCCTCGGCCCTTCACCATCGCCGATTCGACGTACGCTCGATGTCCTCGACGACGTAAAGCCGCGGCAAACTTGTCGCCTTCTTGCTGCGTCTTGAACGAGCTGACCTGAAGCTGATAACCGCCAGGCGCGCCCACCGTCGCCGTCTCTGAGCCGTCCTCACGCGCCACGTGACGCGCCATCGCCGACAGCGTGTCCTTGCCGCCAGCGTTATCCGGAGGCGCTTGCAAGATGTGTTGCGCAGGCAGCGGTGCGGGCGGGAGTTTGTCCGCCATCGTCTCGGCTGGGATCGGCATCAATCCATCCGCAAGCGCCGTGTTTGCATGCTGCGGTGAACGCACGACTTCGAGCGCCGTCGTGTTCTTCGTGTCCGAAAGCATCGACGGGAACGTGATGTCGTCACCCGACAACTCCGCTCTGCGCGTGTTCTTTATGCCAGCAGGATGCGTCTTCGCGACCAAGTCACCAAGCGGATCGATCTGCGGCGTCTTGGCCTTGATCGGCGTTCGCAAAAGCGCCACCGCGGCAAACACGACGCATGCACCAGCCAGCGATGCGAGCACGAGCGCGGCTGCACGTGATGGGCGTGCACCCGGATCGGCTTCTTGAATCTCATCGAGGTTGCGGATGGTTCCGCCCTCGCCGATGTCAGCACGTACGGTCATGTTGCTTCGACCTCCTCATCGCCTGCCGCCTGCGCAGCCTCGCCCGCAAGTTTGTGCATCTGCTCGAGCGCTGTGATGCCCGCGAGCTTCAAAGCCGCCGCATAAACCGTGCGAATCGATTCGATCCACAACAGGCGCGCCACGCTCTTTTCCCGATCCCATTTCTGCTCCCAACCCGGCTCCGCGATCTGCACACCAAGCGGCAAGATGGGGTCGCCTTCTTGCTTGCGTCGCGTGAAGTAGCTCTGGAAATCCTGCGACAACTCGCGGACGAAATGCAAAATCCTGTGCGGTTCTCTCAACGCCGCAGCTTCGCTCACGAGCGCCGGGAAACGGCCCAGCCGAGCCACGATCGCCAGCTCGTCCGGATGCTCGATACGCGCTAGCAACGCCGGGGTGACGAGAGGTATTTGGAGCCCAAACGTTTCTCGCGCCCGACGCAAAATCGAACACAGCCGCGCATAGCCGTACTGCACGTAGAACACGGGGTTGTCCATCGACGACTTCTTCGCCAAGTCGATGTCCAAATCAATCGACGTGCCACTTCCGTGCGACAGGTAGAAGTACCGCAGCGCATCCGCTCCTGCGCCTTTGCGCCCGGCCGCTTCGTCGATCTCCTCGACGACCTCTTCGATCGTCACGAGGTTCCCGAGCCGCTTGCCCATCTTGTAAGGCTTGCCGTCGCGAAGCAGATTCACGAGTTGGTAGAGAAGAACCTCGAACCTCTCCTTGGGCAAACCAAGCGCCGCTAGCGCTCCTCGCACACGCGCCGTGTAGCCGTGATGATCGGCGCCGAGCACGTTGATGAGCCGGTCGTAACCACGCGCAATCTTGTCCGCGTGATACGCGATGTCGCTGGCGAAGTAGGTGGTTTGTCCGTCGCTCTTGCGCACGACGCGATCCTTGTCATCGCCTTCGTCGACACTCTTGAAGAAGATCGCTCCATCGCGTTCGTCCAATGATCCGCGCGCCTTCAACTCCACGAGCGCTGCGGTTACTCGACCCCATCGATGAAGGCTCTCTTCCGAGAACCACACGTCGAACCAAATGCCCAAGTTCGCTAGCGTTTTCTTGATGCCCGGCAACGTCGATGACCCGGGCAAACCATCGAGCATCCGGCCAACGCACACTCGAGACAGCCGCGCCGCGTCGTCTTCGTCGATCGAAGCAGGATCGTTTTGACGAACCCACGTAGCCAGCTCGCGAACGTAGTCGCCGCCGTATCCGCCTTCGGGAACGGGCTTGCCAGCGTCTATCGCACGCACGCTTTCCGAGAGCAGACGAACCTGGTTGCCGAAGTCGTTGATGTAGTACTCGCGCGTCACTCGACATCCGCTCGCTTCGAGCAACGTCGCCACGGCATCGCCTAAGATCGCGCCGCGTCCATGCGAAACGAGCAGCGGTCCCGTGGGGTTTGCACTGACGAACTCGACCAAAACGCGCTCGCCAACTCCCCCAGCCGAGCGGCCATACAAAGGCCCCGCTTCGAGCACGTCCGCAACGACGCGCTGAAACGCCGACGGCACCAAACGCAAGTTCAAAAAGCCAGGCCCCGCGATCTCTACCGATCGAACGTCGGGATCACGTCCCAGGCGATCTGCAAGCAACGTCGCGACCTCGCGCGGCGGTTTCTTCGCCAGCTTCTGGATCGCCAGCGCCACGTTGGTCGCCAAGTCGCCATGCTCCGGCCGCTTCGGCCGCTCCACGACGAATTGCGCCTGTACAACTTCCGACGGAAGCGCTCCCGCATTCACCAGGTCAGTGAGTGCGCCAACTACAATTCGCCGGACTTGTTCTTCAATACCCATCGTACACCAGACTTCTACTGCAACACGTTCCCGAGTCCTAACTTTCGTTCATCACACGATCTTACATTGTCACACATTTCATGACTGCGCCACCTTTTCGAGTTGAATTGCTTTCCATCGAGTCTCTTCCAGCTCGCGCTCGGGATTTGAGTCAGCGACAATACCGCCACCCGTAAAGTATTCGCCTTCACGTCCGCGAAGGACGACCGTGCGAATGGCCATGGCGAGGGTCATGGATCCGTCGTGACTTAGCAAACCAAAGCCCCCCGTATAGAGACCGCGACGATGAGCCTCGAGGGCGGCGATGACTTCCATGGCGCGGACTTTTGGAGCGCCGGTTACGCTTCCACTGGGAAGCATGGCTTCCAACACATCGAGCCGCGAAGCTGACTTTCGCGCATACGCTGTAAGCAAGGCCTCACGATGATGCACCGTCCGATGCGTCACGACCTCGGGACCTCGAAGCGCTCGAACCGATCCGACGGCTGCGACGCGGCCAAGGTCATTACGCTCCACATCGATGATCATCGTCAACTCTGCGTTTTCTTTGGGATCTTCGTCCAGTTCGCGGACCAGAGCGCGATCCTGCGCCGCCCCCTTCCCCCGAGGGCGCGTACCTTTGATCGGGCACGTGTAAAGTCGTCCAAAAACCTTTGAATTTGTTACAGAATCTGGACGATCCACCACGTCAGCCTGTAGCAGAAGCTCCGGTGAGGTAGACACGATGGCAAGGTCACGTTCTAGCTCGAGGCACGCGCCAAACGGCGACGGCGCAGCCGCTGCAAGCCTGGCGTACATGTCAAGCGGATCGCCTTGGAGCAACGACACGCGCAAACGTCGGGCAAGGTTGACTTGGTAAAGCTCCCCACGAGCGATGAGTTCTTTCGCCGCGCGAATCCGCTCGATGTGTAAAGTGGGAGACTCGCTTTCGGTAACCTGAACGCGGACTGGATTACGTCCCAGAACGGCTTTGCCGTCTTCGAGCGCAGTCCGGCCTACTTTATTTGCAAGGTTTTCGGCGTGCTCGCGAGTGATCCCGACTGCAAAAACGCGACCTCGAGTATGATCGACCACGATGCATGCGGGATATCGCAACCACAGCGGTCGGTGGAGAAGTGGTGGCGGGCGAACATCTTTTCGCGTCCAGCCTGGCCTTTCGAGGTGTCGAAACGCGTCGTACGGGACGACGCCAATCCATCGCGGCGCGATTCGAAAGGTGCCCAGCTCGCTCGTCGCTGCCAAC
>CAZETM010000138.1:0-16028 GCA_964514885.1 uncultured Polyangium sp.
GGGCGGAGGCGTCTCCGTCAACGTCACGCTCACATCCTTCGTCTCTGCGAAGTTGACCTCGACCTCTTGCGTGAGCGGATCGTGACCAGCGGCCGTGAACGCAAGCGTGTGCTTGCCGGGCGCGAGGCTCAGTTCCGTTGCGGGAACCGGAGCTTGGCCATCGACGGAGACCATCACGTTCGTGGCCTTTTCCGGACCCGTCTTGAGCTTGACAGTCGCGGGCGTCTTCTTCAGCGCTTCGACGCGCGTCTTCGACTCGGCGACCTTATCTTCCCACTTCTTCGGGTCGAACTTCTTGTCCGTCTTCGCTTGCGCGTCGACAGAGTCGAGGAACGACTGGTAGCCGGCAGTCGCTTCGGTCACCTTGTTGAGCTTGTCGAGACAAACCGCGATTTTGTACTTCGCGTTGTTGCCCGGGAGCATCTCATCGGCGGCCTTGTAGGCCACGAGTGCACCCGCGAAGTCGCTCTTGGCGAGAAGAGCTTCACCTTCGTCGAATGACTTTTTGGCCGCTGTTTTCTTCTGCGCGTCCGTCAACGGCTTGGGCGCAGCAGGCACGGCGGGTTTCGCCGCAGGCACGGCGGGTTTCGCCGCAGGCGCGGCAGGTTTCGCCGCAGGCGCTGCAGGTTTCGCTGCAGGTTTCGCCGCAGGCGCTGCCGGTTTGGCCGCCGCAGGTTTTACTGGGGGCGCCGCCGGCTTGGCAGCCGCGGGTTTCGCTGCGGGTGCTGCAGCGGGCTTCTTGGCCTGCCCGTGCGCCGGCGATGCACTGAGCGCCAGCAAACCCGAGAGCAGCGCTGTTGTGCACAACGACGTCAGCCGGCTCGAACTCGATCGCATATCCAAAGCCCTCCTCAAACTCGACTCATTCTCGTTCGATCTTTGAGATCCGCAGACATAACTCGCCATCCGTCGCGGATACAAGAGCTTTGCGTAGAGAAGTTGCGTGAATCGTCTCCGGCCTCGTCACGATGGATCGCGTTCGTCGAGCCAGGCAGGAAAACGCAACGACGCATCGACGCCAAACCCCCGCACAGCCTCGCCCATTTTCTCCGTCCGCTCACCCCGGGGCAGCCCCGCTCGAAGCTGCGCGAGGGCATTCATGAAGCGACCCATACGAGGATCAGCAAAGAGCGCTTCGAGATCCTCGCGAATGCGGCGCATCACCCCCGGCGCTGTTCCACCAGAAGCAAACGTCATCGTCAGTCCCGACGTGCTCACCACCGCGGGGTTGACAAACGTTGAAAGCTCCGGCCTGTCCACCGTGCAAAGCAGCCGCCCTTCCGCCAACGCTCGCGCATGAAACGGCGCCGCCAAATGAGCTTCGTCCGTCGCGATGTACACCAGCGCTTTGCCATCGACGTCGCTCAAATGAACGTCGCGCCGCTCGAGCCTCACTCGACCTTCCGACACCCACTGCTCGACTTGCGGATCCACCCGTCCCGTCGTCACGACGAGCACTCTGGCGTCCGCTTCGAGCAGCCGCCCGACCTTGAACACCACCTCGCCGCTCGCCCCCACCACCAGCACTTCACGCCCTGAAACGTCGAGCCCAACCGGTAAAAAACGCACGGCCGACCGATAGCACAAGTTTAGGCTTGTCTATGGTTTGTGCATAGATTAGACAACCTTAGACAGAAGCTGCTTGACACGAGCATACCGGCTCGGGCATAAGGTTACGTTACGGTATGTAATACCCTCCCGGTTAGTCAAGCCGGGTGTTCTTACGAAATGAAATGAATGAGGAGGTCGGTCGTGGACAAAAGCATCCAAATGCCAGTGGCCACCGCAGTCAGTGCGACCGAACGGATCCCGGGTGCGACGTTTCGCGCCACCGTGGCTCGGTTTGTCGAGCGAAACCCAGGGATGTCGCGTGAAGCTCTCGCGAGAACGCTTCGCGAAAGGCTCTCGGAACGAGGCATCGACTACCACCTGCGGACACTCAAACGGCAGATCTCCGGTGCGGTCGCTACTGTGCCGCCGGAAGTCCTCGGCACGCTGCGCGACATCATCACTGAGTCCGTGGGCAACGACGTCGCACCGGGCTCGAGCGGCGAGCATGCCATGGGCCTTCCCGATCTCGACTTCGACAGCGCGGACATCGCGCCGGCCTACATCGCGTGTGAACGAGCGCTTCCGCTTGCCGAACTCTGGCTCTACTTGCACCCCGAAAGCTCCAAGCGCGCTTTGGCGATGCGTCTGCGCACCGAGTTGGAAAAGATCAACATTCGTCTGAACATCGATTCGCTGCAGAGCATTCTCGCGGGCAAACAACAGCTCGTGCGGCGCGAGATCAAAGAAGCGCTGCTGGCGATGCTCGGCGAAGACGGCATCGAAAACGCTGCGGCTGCCGATTCGCGATGGCAGGAAATGCAAGGCGAGATCCGCGTATCAAACGAAGGACGTTTCTTCGAGGACGCGCGAAAGATCCACGACCTAGCCAAGGCATGGAAAGTTCGTCACAAAGAACCCTCGTCACGCAAGCTCGCGCTCAAGCTTCGCCAGAATTTGGCCGAACGCGGGATCGAAATGGGTTTGCCCCATATCCAGAAGCTCGTCGATGGACGCGCTCATCGCGTGCGTCATGGCGTTGCTGCTGCAATCGAAGGCATTCTGCAGAGCGACGTTGCTCCGGTGTCGGACATCGTCGTGGCTACTTCTGAACCGGCGGTGAACGAGCTGGATCTGGCGTGGGTGCAGGCTGAGCCGATCGCTTCGATGGCGTTGAAGTTCGTGGCCGGCAAGCCCGGGATGACCATGCGCAAGCTGTCGATTCAGATCTCGCGCGTCGTCGAGCAATTCGGTTACGCGACGAGCCCGAACACGATTCAGCCGATCCTTGGTGGTCATAAGAAGAAGACGCGCGGCTTCATTTACCGAGCCATGCTGCAGATCGAAGGCGAGCCTGCGCATCTGGTGCCCGACCAACACGTGCTCGGACATGCCGCACGTCGTGATCGCGAACGTCGTTCGCAGCCGCCGCCGTCTTCGGACAGCGCGACGGCATCGGAGGCTCAAATAGTACCACCGGCCAAACCCACACCGATTCCACGTTCGACTGTACGGCCCACGTCCGACTCGTCCACGGCATCGAGCACGCGCTCGACCCTGGGAGCCTATCGAAGCGCGATTCAACGCTACCAAGTGCTGGATCGCGCGGCTGAACTCGACCTTGCTTGGCGCTATCGACGTGACGGCGACATTGCAGCGGGCCATGCGCTCGTCGAAAGCCACCTGCAGTTCGTCGTCAAGGTTGCGTCGCAATACCGAGGCTACGGAATGCAGCTCGCGGACCTCGTCGAGGAAGGCAATTTGGGGCTGCTCGAAGCGGTTCGTCGGTTCGAACCGTCGCGCAACTTGCGTTTCAAGACGTACGCGATCTACTGGATTCGCGCGTTTGTCGTGGACCACTTGCTTCGCGAATGGAGCATCGTCGGTGGTGGTACGGGAGCGCTCGTGTCGCGAACGTTTTTCCGACTGCGCCGCGAGCGCGCCAAGCTCGAATCGCAACTCGGCGAAAACGACAACACGATCAACGGCACGTTGGCCGAGCGTTTCCACACGTCGGAAGAAACCATCCGCACGATGTCGCAACGCGTGGGCACGCGCGATACGTCGATCGATGCATCGCCCAACGGAGACGGCACTGCGCTGCTCGACATACTTTCGGATCCGACGATGGATCCCGAAGCGTTAGCGGCAACGGCCGAGCGCAACGCATTTGTGCGCAGCATCGTGGATGATGCCTTCAAGTCGCTCGATTCACGCGAGCGTTTGATTTTCCAAACCCGTCTGTTCGTCGATGAAGACGAAATGAGCCTCGCGGACCTCGGCCGACAGTTCGGTGTGTCGCGTGAGCGTGTCCGGCAGCTCGAAGCGCGCACGAAGTCCAAGCTTCGCAGCGCAATCGAAGCGGTCGCGAATCGCTCGATCCATCCGGGTGTCGAAGCGCTTTGCGCCTAGACGAGCCCCGCCCTCGCCTACTTCTTCTCTTGCACCTGGTTTGGCGGTACGAACGCCTGCGTACGGAACGACAATTTTCGATCCGCATCGCTGATCCGCGTCACGAATAACCCCACGAACGACCCGAAGAGCGAATCACCTTTGCCGGCCGCAGCCGAGCCATTCGGACGCGTGACCCAGCGTTTGATCTTGTCCAGCATCTCCGGGCTGATCGGATTGACCTCGACCAATGCGGCCATGAAATACCGCGCGCTGCTATCGAGATCGCTTCGCTCGACGAGCCGCAGCTTTTTCGCTTCGGCACATTGACGCAATACGCCTTCGAGGTTTACCGCAATCGAATCGCTTTGGCCGCCCGGTTGCGTGATTTGTAAACGAAATACCTCGTCCCACAAATCGTAGACGACGCGGCAGCTTTTGGCCGTCATCGCAATGGGATCTCCTCCGCTTTCGCGAAATAGCCACGCTCGTAAAACAATGACCGTGGGCAATCCGCTCGTGAGCTTTTTGCTAATTTCCGCATCGACGACGTCGCGGTAGGCCGTGCTGACCAACACGTGTTTGCCTTCGAGCGTGACTTCGCCATTTCGTGAGGGCAGGGTGGCCGGCGTTTTGGGCGGTTCGGCACGTAGCGGCTCGGGCCAGTAAGTGACCGCCAAGAAGCTCAGCGCGAGGAGAGCTTTTCGCGCTTTCACTTCCGTTCCCCATTACGAGACGCAATGAGTCCGAGCAGGTTCGAAAAGGCAAGCGTCACGCCTCCGAATTTGGTGTCGATGCGTAATCCCAGATTGCCAGTCAAATCGATCGGTACGCGGCCGAATCCATGATAACCCGACGGCGGATCGGTGAATTCGCGCCTCGTGGCCACCGAATACAAACCGAGCGCTCCGAACAGGTCTACGCCATAAACGGCTTGTTGCCCGACATAGAGAGGAATGCGGTATTCAGCCTCGATCTTCGCCGCGACGTCGCCATACCGCACTTCCACGATGTCCGTATTCAAAAAATTCGGAGGTTGCCGCCGATCGGGCGCAATGTCGAGCAGGCGATCGGGGAGCAGATCGGTAAAGTCTCCGACGTAAAACTGACGAAAGAATGGCGCGCTTCCCGCATTGGCGCCGAAAAATGCTTCAAGCCGTAAAACGTGTTTTTTCGGCATTGGAAACCAACGTCGCCACCGCCCTTCGATGCTTTGATACGTGTAATCGCTGCCGGGCATGGTCAGTGTCACGCTCGTTTGCGCCAACGTTCCGCGCGCGGTCAAAAATGGCGCGTCACGCGTGTCGTACGTAATTGCCGCGCGAAGCTCCGAAAGCACGCTTTTGCCCGGGCGAATCGAAAAATCAATGGGCTCGCGCGACTCGCCACGCATATGTGATGCCGCAATGGGCACGGTCGCATTGATTTGCTCGAAATGGTAATCGATTGAAAAAGACGAAGCGATCCCCAAGTCGTGACCCGTGCCGACGGTTCCACCAAAACGTCGATACGCTACGACCGCGTAATCGGTCACTTCGCGCTGAGGAATACCCGGCGCTTCGAATACGACGTCACGATTGCCAAAAAAATCCCGGGCATCGTTGTAAAGCAGCGTCGCCGCCGCCGACCAACCGGTTCCGACGAACGAGGGATCGAAAAATCGAGTTCGCAAGGCATATTGATCTGCTGACAGGGCTACGCCCGCGCCGAGCGTGATGCCCGTGCCCGCCAAGTTTGTCTCTGCCACTTGCAAGCCAAGAAATGCCGACAAGGGGCGCGCATTGCCTGCCGTGTCTTCATCCGCCGCCACCCCGGCCGAAAGGTTCTCGATAATCAGCGTATTACGTTCGACGACTTCGATGACCAAAATCGCCGCGCCACGTCGCGAGCCTTTTCGCAAGCCCATGTCGACGGTCGAGAAAAAACCTGTTCCGAGCAATCGATAACGAGTCTGTTGAAGCTCGGGATCGGCCACGTCGAGCAAATCGCCGGCGCGGAATTTCACATATCGCAACAGGACGCGACCTGCCGTGCGCACGTTGCCGCGCAATTCGATTCCTTCGAGCACATAACGAAGGCGACGCTGATCCTGCGCTCCGGGCGTGGATACGCCGGCATTTCGCGTTTCGTCGAGGCGCCGCTCGCGAGCGTTTTGGCTTCTCGCCGGCGCCGCAATGGCCATCAAAGCCAAAAGCGACGCGGCGAAGCGAACGAGAACCGCGCCGTCAATGCATCGTTTCATCGGGGGAACGAGGCCGGGCGGCGTTCAATTCGCCTTGGGAATGTATTGCGGAATCACGAAGTACACCAGCTTGATACCGGTTTTCCCGCCAAGCACTTGACCGGCCGGAGTTTCGACACGAATCAGCGCGCGCATGACGAGCAGCGAAGGCGGTTTGACCGTCGTGTTTTCCGCAATCACGCGGAACGTGACCGGCGCATTGCCTTGCAGCGCAAAAAACGTGCTTTCCGACCTGCTCGTGTAGGGCAGGGGCAAACTCGCGTTTTCGACCGTCGCGACCTTCGTAATGAGCGTGCTCGCGTCGAACGGTCCCACATCGACGACGGGGTTTTCATAGGCCATATCGTTCACGCCGTCGCCCGTGCAATCGACATTGCCCTCACACGAATAATTCGCGCGCGTCGTGGTGACGTCCTGCAATCCCGCACCAGCCAATCGGCCGAGCAAGCGGACGACTTCTTTGGAGACGTCTCCGGCTACGACATCATCGGAAGTCACGAGTGGATAGGTTTTTCCACCAAATGCCGCTTCGTAATAAGTGCTGTTCGTTTTGAGTGCGAGATCCGTCAAATCGGCACGCGCAGCCCCAAAGGCCCCCGTTGATACTGGAACACCCACGATTTTCGCATTGATGTCCTTCAGCGCATTGGCCGCGTCGAGGTACGTCTTGACCGTGCCGCCGACTTTGGTCGGATCGTAATTGTAGGCAGCGTTCGATCCATTGTGGAATGCGGCGTCGGTGATCATCACGAAAATGGGCAAACCTCCCGGACGGAAGCAGGGCATTCCATATCCGCCAGGCAGCAAGCAAGAATATGGCCCCGGATTCCAGATCCCGCCTCCCGTGAGCGCATACGTACCGTTTTTCGCGGCTAACCATAACGCTTGCGTCGTGGCTTCGGGAGCATCTCCACCACCACCCGCAGTGAGTTGTCCGAGAATCGTTTTCGTGGCGACGGGCGCCGAGTATTTCATTCCATCGAACACGGGCGGAGCCATGTCGCCTTTGATGGTCTGATTGTTGATATTGAATTGGAACCGATAAAGCTGGTCCCCCATTTCGCCATAAGGCAACCACGGCACGTCGCGGAATTCACCCACGCCAATCCACGCATCGTCGATCGCAGGAATGGGCGGAATCGCATTGGGATCACCATTCAAAATGGTCGGAATGATTTCCGTGTCAATCGATGCCTTGAGGTTGTCGATCGCCGGCTGCATCGATGCCGTCGTATCGATCATGAAATAAATGTCCGCTTTGGCGATGCCCGTCGAGAATGTGAAGTCCTTCGTCTGCGGGCCTTCTTGATACGGCAGCACGAAATACAGACCCGCGTCCATCGGTATCGATGTGACGTCCGTCGGATCCGAACCCGCAGCAACCTCGATCACGTCAATGACGCCATCCAGGTCGCAATCGATCTGCACTCGGCAGCCTTTGGACCCGTCAGGATCGAGCACCGCTTCCTGTTTGTCCGGTACACCGTCGTTGTCGCTGTCGAGGTCGCGTACGTCCGGCGCGCCGTCTCCATCGGTATCCGCCAGCGCATCGCACGGATTGCTACGTGACTGGCCAGGTTGATCCTTGGGAAGAAACGAATTCGCCGCCTCGTCCTTGTCGAGAATGCCGTCACCATCGGCATCGTCGTCGAGCGCGTCGGGGGAGCCATCTCCATTCGTGTCTTTGTCCGGTCCGAGCTCGAGCACGTCAGCGATGAGGTCTTTGTCTTTGTCCGTCGGATCGTCGCACGAGCCGCCAGCGTCAAAGAAAAGCAAACCGCCGTCACCGCCCATGCCGGAACCATTCGATGCGCCTCCTCCTCCGCCCGAACCGGTGGTCGAGCGAGTAATTCCCGAGTCAGGAGCGCACGCGAGCGGGACGCAGAACGTTGCCGCGACAAACGATAGTCCGAGCCCAAACGAATGAATGCGGGAGAGCTTCATGGTGAACCTGTGCTCCGCCGAAAAAAGCAAGAGTCGGTTCACGAGCGTATCACGATGGACTGCTCGGCCTTGCGTTCGAATGTTCGCTCAAGGCTTCGGAGCGCGCGCGGCTTTCTCTTCGTGGCCACTCGTGCCCGCGCGTGACGCGAGCACCGCAAGCACATCGCGCATGGAAACGCCACGCGACGAGAGCCCTACGAGCAAGTGATAGAGCACGTCGGCAGCTTCGTTCGCCACGCGATCATCGGTCTCGTTTTCGATCGCGCGCGCAAACTCGTCGGCTTCTTCGCGCACCTTGGCGCCGATCTTCGCAGGGCCTGCATCGAGCAGCGAACGCGTGTAGCTCTTCTGCGCCGTCGATGTTTTGCGCGATTCGATCTCGCGCTCGAGCACATCGAGAAACGCGGTGGCATCCGTGCCCGAGTCTTCCGCGCTTCCGTCACTTCGTACGCGCCTGAAGAAACACGAAACCTGACCGGTATGACACGTAGGTCCTACGGGTTGGACCAGGAACAAGATCGCGTCGGCATCGCAGTCCGCGACGATGTCTTTCACGTGCAGCACGTTGCCGCTCGTCGCGCCCTTCTCCCACAGTTCGTTTCGCGATCGGCTGAAGAACGTCGCGCGTCCCGTTTCGATCGTCCGCGCGAGCGCCTCACGATTCACGTACGCGACCATGCGCACTTGACCCGTGAGGCGATCTTGCACGACCGCGGGGAGCAACTCCGACGTCCCCCAGCCAAGCTGCACGATCAGCTCTCCTCGGCTTCGGGAGCGGCCTCTTTGGCCTTTTTCTTTTTTGGTGCTGCTTCAGCGGTGGCTTCATCGCTTTGAGCACCAACTTCTTCGGATGCTTCCACCTTGCGCGCCTTCTTTTTCTTCTTCTTGCGCGGCGGCGCTTCGCCTTCGTCGGCTGCGGCGGCTTTCTTCGCCTTGGCCTCGGCGGCGGCTTCGTCTTCGTCCTCGTCCGCCACTTTGCTCGCGGGCTTTTCCGCGTCTGCGGCGTCAGCCATCAGCTCTGCAGGCAGCACGATCTTCATCGCGGCTGCGGGATGAGCGAGGGCCGCTTGGTGGTAGACCGAGAACGCCATACATGCCGCGACGCCCGTTGAAAGAGCGACGGCTTGTGACGTGGACAATTGAACCGTCACCGACGTGCCAAACGATTCTGGTTTGAGCACAAAGAATACGACCACGGCCGGGACAAACGCGAGCGCTCGCGTGAGGCTACGCATCGTCGGGTTCTCGATCATCTTCGACGGGCCGATGATGAAGCCGACTGCGAAGAGAGCGAGCGACAGAGGAAGCAGCACGTGCTCGGGAAGCGACGGAGGAATCCATCCACGTTCATCGTCTGCACGAAGCATTTCGAGCATGAAGCGACACACGCCGTAGGCGAACGTAAAGGTCAAAAATATTTGACCTCGAAACTTTTGGTACCGCCGTGAAATGAGCACCAGCGCGAGCAAGCTGAGGCCCACGAGCGACTCGTAAAGCTGCGTGGGATGCACGGGCAGCGAGGCGATTGCGTCGTCCGAAATGAGGTGCTTTTTATAGTGTTGCAGCCACGCAGGAGACCCAGACGGTCCGCCGGCCGCTGCATCGATGAGCCCCACGTCCCACTTCGGAAACGTGCCGAGTTTTTGCAGGAAACTGGGCGCCGTGGCCGACAGTATATGTCCGAAGTCGCAACCGAAGAGGTAGCAACCGATACGCGTGATCATCAGACCTGATGCGAGGCTCGGAACCGCTACGTCCGCCCACGGAAGCAGGGCGATTCGGTACGTGCGCAAGTACAGGAGCGATCCGACGAACCCGCCCAAGAACCCGCCGTACGCCACGAGTCCGCCTTTGCGCACGTCCATCATGGCGCGCAGCGAATCGAACTCGTCGAGGTTGGTCAGGATGTACAGGATGCGTGAACCGGCGACGGCAGCTACGGCGGTGACGACGTAGTTGTTCGCCATGATCTCTTTGGGCAAACCATCTCGCTCGGCCAAACCCAGGGTCAGATACCAGCCGACGACGAGGGACAAACCCAACATCACGCCGTAGCTGTAGATAGGCAGAGGCCCGATAGCGAGGGTTTCGCCTTTCATGGCGAACGCACCGGCAACGAGCGCTGCGCCGACGACACCTGCGCCAATGGCTCCGCTTTTGCTTTTCGCAACGAATTGCAAAACAGCAAAAACAGCGGCGACTGCCGCGGCTGCGAGCAACACCCAGAACCAGGGCAAGCCCGACTGCGGAATCGGAATGCGAAACAGAATGGGATGCACGGGCTCGTCTTACGCTCGCGGCAACAGCCGGGCAAGCATGCTGTTGGCGATCTGCGGCCCGTCAGCATCGCTCGGGACTGCCCGTCAGCCTGTTCTTTGGTTCCACCGCGTCCGCTGCTACGATGCGCACTGTGCACGCACGAGCCGTCATGATCAGCGCTTTGACCGCTTCAGCGCTCGTGTCTTGCGTGCCCGAAGGACCTCCGACCGGCGATCACACGCCGCAGGTTGCTCGTCCGTCTCAGGCTGCGCCGGCTCGTACTCCATCCGATACGAAGCAAGCCGCGCCGCTCGGACCGATGATCACCGCTCCTTTCGAAGACAACTTCGACCGTGCAGAACTCGGCGAAGATTGGAACGTGCTCGCTCCGAAGTGGCGCATCACTGAAGGCCGTTTGTGCGGACAAGGCGCTAAAAACAAGGGCATTTGGCTCAAGCGCAGACTGCCCACGAACGCGCGCATCGAGTTCGACGCCATCGCGGAAAGCCCCGTCGGAGACATCAAAGTCGAGGTCTGGGGCGACGGTAAAAGCGGCGCAACGAGCACGTCGTACACGAACGCGACGAGCTACATCGCCATCTTCGGCGGCTGGAAAAACTCCAAGCACGTCCTCGCTCGAATCGATGAACACGGAAGCGATCGCTTGGAGATCGACATCGATCCGACGAGCGATGATGAGCGCGAAAGATCCGTGTCGTCGGGGCAAAGTTATCGTTTTCGCATTGAGCGTGCGGACGGTCGTACGATCTCGTGGTCGATCAACGGCACCGTCTATTTCAACTTCGCTGACGACGATCCGCTCATCGGTTCGGGACACGAGCACATCGGCTTCAACGATTGGGAAGCTCCCGTCTGCTTCGACAACCTCAAGGTTACGCCGCTCTGAACGCATGGAATTCAGCGAGGTCGACCGCGCACTGGAAGAGCTCGAAAGCCGCATCGAACGGCTCAAAGCGCTTTACGAGCAGTACTTCATGGGCACCGAGAAGCTCGAGCCGCTGGTGCCGCGCAAAGATGTCGATCGACGAATCACCATCCTACGTCGCGAGTCGATCCGGAACACGGCGCAGCGTTTCAAGTTCCAAACTGTCGTTCAGCGCTACAACTCGTTTCAGCAATATTGGACTCGAGTGCAGCGCGAGATCGAGCAGGGCACGTACCATCGCGACGTAGCGCGCGCGGCAGCTCGTTTCGGTGCAAAAGAGACGCTGACGATCCTCGGCAAAAAGCAGGCCGAGAAGTATCAGCGGCTCGTCGAGAATCAGGACGCGCGACGAAAGCGTCGAATCACGACGCACGTCGTCGACGACGAAGCGACCTTGGCGGATGACGAGTTGCTGTTCGTCGACGACGAAGCGGCTGCGTCGGATGATCAGGAGCCAGATTCGGAATCGCGTCCGACGCCGGTGATTCTGAGCGGACGGGCATCGGTTCCACCGCCTCCGCCGTTGCCGCGAGCTTCGAGCCCAGGAATGACGGCCGTGCCACCACCGCCGCGAGCATCGACTCCGGGGATGCAGTCGGTGCCGCCACCCTTGCCGTTTGCTGCAAGGCAATCGGGTCAGATGCCCGGGCCGGTTTTGAGTATCAAACCACCGCGGGTGCCTGAGTTCTCGATGATCGATGACCAGGACGTCGAGTCTGCACCCGGGGACAAACCGACTGAGCCTGCGCGCAGGACCATGATTCCCATCCGACCGGAGACGATGTTTCCGATCATGATGCGTCGTCCGTCGGACACGTTCGTCAAGGTGCCAGAAGCGACCGCACCGGAGCCAGCGCATCAGCGTTCACCGTCGATTCCACCGGATCCAGAAGCAGGTAAACGTCGCGTGGCTGAACTCGCAGCGCAGGTCAAACAACGCAGCAGTGCAACGATGCCTAGGCCCAGTCGTCCGCTCGACTTGGAGCTCGATCTCGGCGGAGGCAAAAGTCCACCTGCGAAGGCCGAACGACCGCTCGAGATCGATTTCGATCGCACCGCGAAAGTAAAAGAGCAGGCATCGCCACGAGCCGAGCGCGCGTTGGATCTCGATTTCGATCAAGCTCTCTCGCCCGCAAAACCAAGCCGAACGGTGGAGCCATCGCCGCCCGTCGAGGCGCCTCGACGCGCCGAGCGCGAGGGTTTGACTGGACGAACAGAGCGTCAAGAAGAGCGAGTGGTTGCTCCCGTCGCAGAGGCTCGACCGCCGGTGGAAGTGATGCTTCCGCGTGAGCCATCCGTAGCGGAAGAGCGGCGTGATGCCGCGTCAGCAGCGCGAGATCGAGCGACGGCTGCGCGTGAAGCGAGTCGCGCGGAGGCGAAGCTGTCGGACACGCGTATTCGGCAGATCTACGGCGAGTACGTCGATGCAAAACGCGCCGCGAAAGAATCGACGGCGGGCGTCACGTTCGACACGCTGGCGAAGCAACTGCGGCAACAGGCCGAGAAGCTCGAGGCGTCTCATCCTGGCCGATCGGTCGACTACAACGTCGTGATGAAAAACGGCAAACCGACGCTCAAGCCCGTCTTGCGTTGACGGGCGAGGCGACAAGATCGTTTGAGTGCCAAGGATCGATCAGTGGTGCGCGGAGCCGCTGCGGGATGCTCGTTCGGCGCGCATGCGTCGAGCGACGCGAGGTGCGGGTGGGGTGCTTTGGCAGAACAGAATGGCGCACGCCGTCCTGTCTGCTTCACGCATGCGCGTGCAGAGATCGCCGATATCCTCGTCGCTGTCGACGACGTCGGCTTCGTGAGGTTGCGTAGAACTCGGCTCGTAGAGGATGTTATCGAGTGCGACCCATCGTCCGCGGTATTCCTCGGAACGACACATCTCGGGCCACGTCATGCGAGCGGCCACGCGGCGTTTACTGCCCATTGCCTGTGAACGACCTTCTGCTCCGTGGCATCGACCAAGGGGCTCGACTTGGTACGTCGAACTCGGTCGACAACGATACTGCGTTGTCGTGGGGACCTTGGGAATCGGAGCTGTTTCTACGGCGTTTCATCGCCTGCGAACGACCATCTAGCACCCGTGTCGGAGGTGCGTCAAGCGCGTGTGTGCGTGACGCAGCAGGTCGCGATCGGTTGTTCATGCTGTGTGCATTCGTTTCGGTTTGCTCGCGTGTTTACTTGCAACGCGGAGGCAGCGCAGCCTTGCCCGCTGATGCGCCGATCGATGCGGCTTGGTCAGCGACAGGCTTTGCAGCGCATCCTTTTGCTTTCACTTCGCGAGCTGCCGAGGTGTTGATGGCACCAAGAGCTTTGTCGCGCTTTGGCCCGCTGCACGAGCGGTACTGCGAGATCGCGAGCGACGTGTTGCCACCGTACCCGAGTGAGATCGCTGCATCGCATGCAGCATCAGCCTTGGGATCGACGGCTGGTTTGGTTGGCGTGGTCGTCGTCGTGGTCGAAGCACCCGTTCCAGCGCCAGTCGGCGTGGCGGTGGATCCACCGACGGAACCTCCGGCGGCGTTTGCAGAAGAAGCAGGATCGGCCGTGGTCGTGCCTGTTGGCGTGTTCGGCGGATCAGACGCGACGACGACGGCAGTCGGTATGTTTGCGGATGACGGCAAGATGAGCACATCGCCATCGCCGTTCGAGCTTTTGCCACGGAAAGCGAAGATCGCTCCGACGATCCCGAGCAGGCCGATCACACCAATGATCGCGATGATTGGCAGCGAGTTGTTCGAGGGTTTGCCCGCGGAGGTTGGAGGTGGCGGCGGAGCGGGATAACCAGGCGCGCCCATGCCGCCCATGGGGTTGTGCATCGGTTGTTGATGCGTGTGCATGGGCATCGCCTGCATCGGTTGCGGCGTCATGCTCATCGCGGCTGCTTGTCCCGTATCGACGACGGTGCGACCTGCAGGCGCTTGCATTGGTTGCTGCACAAAGATTGGCTCGCCCATCTGCGTTCCACCCGGACGAGCTTGCATTTGGCCACTCGGCACGCTCTGCATCGGGCCGCTTTGCAGGCCGTGCAGAGGCATGCCCGCTTGAGTTCCCGTGCCGTAAGCACCTTGTTGACCCGTCATCGGCGCACCCGCGCCACGAGCACCACCGAGCGACAGTTCCTCGATGAACTGCTTCACGTTTGATTGACGCTTGTTCTTGTCTTTCTCGAGGCCGCGCAAGATCGCAGCACGCATCTTCGGCGGCACGTTCGATCCCACCGCAGTTACTTCGAACGGAAACGGTTGCGCCGTCAGATGCTGCGTGGCCCAAGCCCACGGCGTGTCCGCTTCGAAGGGCAGCCTTCCGGTGAGCATCTCGTACGTGACGACAGCGAGCGAGTAGATGTCGCTGCGACTGTCGAGCTCTTGTCCACGGAATTGCTCGGGGCTCATGTACGGCGGTGTTCCGAGCACGGTGCCTTGCTGCGTGAGTTTCTGTTCTTTCGAATCCGGACGTTCTGATCTTTTGGCGATGCCGAAGTCGAGCACCTTCACGTAGTCGTCTTCGCCCGCGCGTTTGGTGAGGAAGATGTTTGCGGGTTTGAGATCGCGATGAACGATCCCTTTGTCGTGCGCTTCTTGAAGCGATCCGGTGGCCTGTCCGATGATGCGCTCGACACGCTCGGGAGCCATCGCGCCGCCCTTCTCGAGCGCTTCTTCGAGCGACGTGCCGACGAGCAACTCCATCGCGATGTAGAGCTCACCGCTGTTGGTTTGTCCGAAGTCGTAGACCTTGATCGTGTTGGGGTGTTCGAGCTCGGCGACGGTGCCGCATTCGCGGTTGAAGCGTGCGAGAACTTGAGGGTCTTTGGCGTATTGTGCGAGCAGCGTTTTGACTGCTGCTTTGCGCACGGTGGTGCCCATCTGTTGTTCGGCGGTGTAGACGCGACCCATGCCGCCTTCACCGAGTATTGCGGTGATGCGATAGCGTCCGCCGACGATCGCCCCGATCAGAGGATCTTCTTCGGAAGTGGGAGTAGGGAGCGGTGCGCCGCACTTGGCGCAAAAGCGAGCTCCATCGATGTTCGAGTGGTGACAGGCGGGACACTCCATGATGCGTTCGACCCTCTACCCCATGTGTTCATGCGCCGCTCACATCTTGTTGCGTCGCGAATCGCGGGCGGTTGTTTGACGCAGGATCGCAAGATAAAAGCATTCAGTGCAAGAAGTTGACGGTATATTGGCGGTGTAGTTGATGCGGGGTGGCGGACGAGCGAGTGTGGACGTTGCGCACGGAGTGCGGGTGAGGCAGAGATCGCGAGCATTGGGTGCGGACGGTGCGGCAGAACGAACGACATACAAAACGTTGAACGTCTCTTGACATGCCTCTTGCACGGGGCTAAGAGCCTGCTCCCCTTCGCCGGGACTGGTCTGTCTTCGAAGAGGACTCGCTGGCGTAGCTCAATTGGTAGAGCACCTGCCTTGTAAGCAGGGGGTTAGGGGTTCAAGTCCCCTCGTCAGCTCTGTCGAACGAGCCCCGCCCGATCGTTCACGAGGAGGTGACCCGCGACTCCGGAGGGTTGCCCGAGCGGCCAAAGGGAGCAGACTGTAAATCTGCCGGCTATGCCTTCGATGGTTCGAATCCATCACCCTCCACCGTGTCCTCGTCTCCGCCTGCTCTCAGGTCTCGCGGGTGTAGCTCAGTTGGTAGAGCGTCAGCCTTCCAAGCTGAACGTCGCCGGTTCGAACC
>CAZETM010000139.1:0-15969 GCA_964514885.1 uncultured Polyangium sp.
CCACGGAGCATCACGGAGTGATGCGTAGTTGGAGAGGGGGCCAGGGGGTGAGGAGCGCAAAACGGCATGAAACCTCGTTCAACACGCTCTTACTTGCCCGGGTCTTTCATCCGCTCACGAATCGCCTTCGCGCGCTCTTTGCTATCGGGGTGCGTCGAGAGAAACTCGGGCACGGGTTGTGACTCGAGGCTTTCGAGGAACCTCGCCAAGCCTTCGGGGCTTTCTTTGCGCCTCGCCAGCACGTCCACGCCGAACGCGTCGGCTTCTTCTTCCATGGATCGGCTGTAGCTGAGTGTATCGAGCCGCGAAGCGCCGGCGATGATCGCCGTGGTGATGTCGTTCAAGTCGCCGGTGACGAAGATGATCACCAAGCCGAAGATCCCGTTGCGCACGAGCGACCGCACGCCGTGACGTTTGACCGCGTGACCGATTTCATGAGCGAGCACGCCGCGTAGTTGTGCGTCGTCCTCTTTGGCGCGATCGAGTAGGCCCGTCAGTACGAAAACTTCGCCGCCTGGAAGCGCGAAAGCGTTCACTTGATCGTCTTTGAGCACCGTGATGCGAGGGGCGACGAGGGTCTTTTTTTCTTCTTCGGTGAGCGCGCTACGCAGCTCTTCGAACACGCGATCGACGCGAGCTTTTTGTTCGGCCGTCGGCTCGCCATTCAACCCATGTCCGGCGCGCATGGCTTCACCGGCCGTTTTTCCGATCGCTGCGTCGACGTCTGGCGGCAGTTGCGAAACGATCCCGGTTGAAGCGCATCCAGCGCATCCGCGAGCGCTCAGCAAAAGTACGACGATGGCGAAGAGAATGACGCCGATCTCGGCTGCCATGCGGGCGGGGCTGTGCCCGAAACCTTGTGCAGGCGGTGGTGTGGGAGCACTTCGCACTTCCTCTCCAGACATGGGTCGGTTATAGCCTGCCGGCTTTCTGATTGCCCGCGGGGGACGGATCGCTGCAAAGTGCGGTGATTTTCGCGCACATGCCTCCTCTCGAACGAAGGGGAAGGATTTCGATGCAACACATCATCAAGTACGAGCCTACGTTCTCGATGCTCCAGGTGAACCTAGCGCCCGGCGAAGTGCTCATCGCCGAAGCCGGTTCCATGGTCGCCCGTTCGAGCAACCTTCAGATGGAGGTCAAGCTCAACGCGGGTAAAAACGCCGGATTTTTCGGCAAACTGAAGACGCTTTTCGTCGCTCTGATTCGCAAGATCATTGCTGGTGAAACGTTTTTCGTGAACCACTTTTCCAGCCCGCAAGGTGGCTGGTTGTGGCTTGCTCCTTCGCTCTCCGGGGGCATCAAGCTGATCACGTTGCAGGGCAATTCGATGATCTTCAGCGCTGGCGCATATCTCGCGAGCATTGGGGACATCGACCTGAAGATGCGTTGGGGCGGTTTACGCGCGATCCTCGCCAAAGAGGGCGCGTTCTTCGTCGAGGCATCGGGCAACGGCCAGGTGTTCATCAACAGCTACGGCGCGATCGAAGAGATCTACTGCAACGGCAGCTACATCGTGGACAACGGCCACATCGTTGGTTTCGAGCCGCAGCTCAACTTCAAGATCAAGAGCGGTGGCGGTGGCCTCTTGGGATTCCTCGCTTCGGGCGAAGGCATCGTGTGCGAGTTCCAGGGGCAGGGACGCATCTTGATTCAAACACGCAATGCGGGTGCGCTGGTCGATTGGCTCACGCCGATGTTGCCTCCCTGAGACGCGGACAAACCCCAGGTAAAACCCCACAGGGAAGACACAGATGCAAACCAACCTTCTCTATCGCCCATCTCAGACGCTAGCTCAGTGCTGGCTTCAGCACGGTGAGTCCGTGGTTGCGGAAAGCGGCGCGATGGTCGGCATGTCGACCAACGTGCAGATGCAGACGCAATCCGGCGGCCTCATGAAGGGCCTCAAGCGCTTGTTCGGCGGCGAGTCCTTCTTCCGCAACACGTTCACGGCGAACGGCGGTCAAGGCGAGATTCTTTTTGCCACGCCTTTGTGTGGCGACATGGCGGTGCTCGAAGCTGGCCACAAGCAGTGGTGCATTCAGAACAGCGCGTACGTTGCTTCGAGCCCCTCGGTCGACGTGAAGACGAAGTCGGGTGGCTTCAAGGGGATGTTCTCGGGCGCTGGATTGTTCCAGCTCGAAACATCTGGGCAAGGCCAAGTCATCATCGGCACGTTCGGCGCGCTCGAGCCTGTGCAAGTCGACGGCAGCATGGTGATCGACACGGGCCATCTCGCGGCGTGGGAGTCGACGCTTCAGTTCACCGTGGGCAAGAGCGGTTCGGGCTGGATCGCTTCATTCCTGTCGGGCGAGGGACTCGTGTGCCACTTCCAAGGTCAAGGCACCGTGTACTTGCAGTCCCGCAACGCATCCGAATACGGCGCGACGATCGGGGCTTTGTTGCCTCCGCGCAGGCAATGAACCGAGGAGACTGACGTGCGACAAGAAATCAAACACAACCCTGACTTCGGCGCCGTTCAGGTCGTCTTCGATCAACCCGGAGAGCAGATCGTCACCGAGAGCGGTGCGATGGTGGCTCGTGATGCGGGCATCGAGATGAAGACGAGCCTCCAAGGAGGTCTCGGCGGCGCGCTCAAGCGCAAGCTTCTCGGCGGCGAGAGCTTGTTTCAGAACACGTTCACGGCGACGCAGCCCGGACAAACCATGTGGTTTGCTCCGGCTCCTGAAGGCGCGATCGTGTGCGTGACGCTCCAGCCTGGCCAAGAGATGTTCGTTCAGTCCGGTGCGTATGTCGGGTCGACTCCCGGCGTCACACTCGACACGAAGTGGCAAGGCGCGAAAGGGTTTTTCTCGGGCGGCTTGTTTCTTTTGCGTGCGTATGGCCAGGGATATCTCTGGTTTGCCTGTTACGGCGGCGTGCACACGATCGACATTGGCCAGCAGTACCACGGCTACATTTGCGACAACACGCACATGGTCGCCTTCACGCAGGGACTGCAGTACCAGATCAACAAAGTGGGCGGGTTGAAGAGCCTGTTCCTCGGTGGTGAAGGTCTCGTGTGTCAGTTCCAGGGCCAAGGGCGCCTCTGGCTGCAGACGCGTAACCCAGGCTCGCTCGCCTCCTTCCTCCATCCGTTCCGCCGCGTCGAAAGCAAGTCCTCGGGCTGAAGGCTGTCCGCGTTTCTCCGGTGCGCTTTCTCCTTAGAGCGTGCCGGCCCTCCCCAACACCTTCCACAACGCCTCTTCGTCATTCGCTCCGTGACTGCAAACTGGGCGTTGCGTTCGAAAGCGATCCGCCGGTAGAGTACCGCTCATCCGACGAGCCACGACTCGCGGCTACCCGTCTATGTGGAAATTAACGATCGAGGACGACGAGGGCAAACAGACAGCTCTCCCTCTCGCCCACGATGAATACGGCCTCGGACGCGGCGACGATAATTCGATTCGCCTGACGGACCGCAACCTTTCTCGCAAGCATGCCAAGCTCGCGAAGAATGATCAGGCTTGGATCATCCGGGATCTGCAGAGCTACAACGGCACGTACGTCAACGGCGTTCGTGTCGTCGGAGAGCAACCGGTCAACGCGGGCGACATCATCCAGCTTGGCGACTATCGCCTCGAGCTGGTTGATGAATCCAAGGTCGTTCCCGTCGCGGATCCGAATGCTCAAGCAGCGCTGGCACAGGTCCCGGTTCACCAACGCCCCAATCGACTCGTCGTGGTTGTCGGGCCAAACCCCGGCACCGAGTACCCGCTCGATCGTGAACACTTCACGATCGGCCGCGCGGAAGAAGCGACGATCTCGGTCAACCACAGCTCGGTCAGTCGTCTGCACTCGGAGCTGATCTCGCTCGGCAACGGTCGATTCGAGATCATCGACAAGGGCAGCGCGAACGGCATCCGCATCAATGGTGTGGAGCTCAAGCGTGGCATCTTGGAAGCAGGCGATGCGCTCGAACTTGGTGACGTGCGTCTGCGCTTTGTTGGTGCAGGAAAGATTTTCCGCGCCGGCATGGGCATGGGCGCAGACGGACAAGGCGTCCGTCCGATGGGCGGCTTCGACAACCTCGCGACGTCCGGTGCATCTCCGCCTCCGCAAGGCGGCCTCACGATGGGCCGGCTCATCGGCATTGGCGTCGTCGTGGCAGTGCTCGTCATCGGGCTCGTCATCGCGCTCAGTGGCGGTAACAAAACCCCGACGACCGGCCCGGCCGCCGTGGCCGAAATGAACCCGCTCGAGGCGCAGCTCATCAAAGAAGCCAAAGAGCTGGTTGAAGCGAAGGACTTCGAGCGCGCGCACAAGAAGCTCGAAGCCATCAACGACAACTCGCCGGTGCGCGAGTCGCAAGAGTTCAAGGACATCGAGTCGAAGTGGGCCGACTGGATGTTCAGCAAGCTCGACACGATGACGGACGCGGGCGAGAAGAAGCGCATCCTGCAACAGATCGCTTCCACGCCGAGCGTCAGTGCCGAGCAGCGCAAGAAGGCAGCAGACATGCTGCAAGGTCTCGCTGGTCCGGAACCGACGGTGAAAGAACCGACCGTTCAGGCCGGTGGAGGGACGTATGTCCCGCCAAACCCGGGCGGTGGCGGCACAGCGACGACTGCGACCGCGAAAACTGCCGAGCCCACCGCGAGCCCCACGGCTCCGCCTCCGCCAGGCCAACTCGACGAAGCTGCTCTGCGCAGGGGCATCGAGGGCAAGGTCTGGTCCGGCAAAGCGAGCGAGCAAGAAATCAAGTTGCTCATCGCCATCTGCAAGCATCAAGGGGACCAAGCGTGTCGTTCCCGCGCCCTCGGAATGCTCAAGCAGAAGCAAGGCGGCTGATTCACTCTCCCATGACGGTTGCTCGGCACTCGGCCGATCCTCCCCGCCGCGAACGCGATCCTGCACCCGCAGGACAAACCTCCGCGGACAAACAGTTGCTACTCAAAGAATCGACAGGCGGGACAAACGGCCTCCGCTCATCCACCGCGCTCGCGCTCATCACGCTCGCGGTGCTCGTGGGCATTCCGTACCTGCACCCATCGCTCACGCGATTCCGACTACTCAGTCCACTTCCCGAAGGCGAAGGGTTTGTTGCGGTCGCACCGGCCGCGTCGCCAGTCGCATCGGTAGGTGAAGCGCCGCTCGTTGTGGAAACGACCGAGCAGAGCGAACTCAGTCAACCAGAAGAAGTGAGTTTGCCCCCGGCTGCTGCGGAAATCGTCGCTCCAGCAGGCAGTGCCAAGGTGGACAAACCCCCCAAGCTCATCGAGGATCCTTCGGGCCACGCGCTCGATGCGTTCTACAAACGCTTGGAAGCGGTCGAGCGCCAACAGCCGAAATCAATCGTGCGCATCACGTATTTCGGTGACTCGATCGTCGCGAGCGACTTCATTACGGCGACGCTTCGGCGCAAGTTCCAACGAAGGTTCGGCGACGCCGGGCATGGCTTCATGCTCATGGCCAACGCCTGGCCTGGCTATTTCCACAACGACGTCGAACGTTTCGCGGCACCCGGTTGGAAGGTCAGTCGTGTCGTCGGACCGTACGCGCCCGATGGGTTTTACGGTCTCGGTGGCGTGTCGTTTCGCGCGGTAGGCAAAGGGACGTTTTCGCGTTTTTCGACGGCAAAAAAAGGCTCTTTCGGCCGGTCGGTCTCGCGCTTCGTCGTCCACTGGCTCGCCCACGAAAACGGTGGGCCGATGGTCATCAGCGTCGATGGTGCCCTTCGTGAGTCCATCGACACGCGCGCAGATGTTTCGACGGCGAAGTTTTCAACCTACGACGTTCCCGACGGTCCGCACGAGCTCGAGGTTCGTGCCGACGGTGCTCATGTCCGCGCGTTTGGCGTGGTGATGGAGCGTGACGTGCCAGGTGTCGTGCTCGATTCGATCGGCATTCAAGGCTGTCGCATTCGGTTTCTCGACAAGAGCGACGACGGGCATTTCGCTGAGCAACTACGCTCGCGCGATCCAGCGCTCACGGTGTTTCAGTACGGGATGAACGAGAGCGAGGATGGAGAGCTCTTCCCGCTCGATCAGTACGCATCGACGATGAAGGACGTGCTGACGCAGGTGCGCACCGCGTTGCCGAATGGATCGTGCTTGCTCGTCGGTCCGATGGATCGCGCAGACAAGAAGAGCGGCGGGTACAAGAGCCGTCCGGTGGTTCCGAAGCTGGCGGCGATTCAGCGTCGAGTTGCTGCTGAAGTTGGCTGCGCGTATTGGGACACGTTCGGTGCGATGGGCGGGCTCGGATCGATGGGCATTTGGGTGCAGCGCGGGCTTGGTGGAGCCGACCTGGCGCATCCCACGGGCGACGGAGCCGAGGTGCTTGGGCGGTGGATCTTCCAAGCGCTGATGGACGGCTACGAGACGTACAAGTCCCGCGACAAACCCTGACGGATCAGCGGTTGCTGCCCGGCTCTTTGTTGCGGTTGCTGCCCGGCTCTTTGTTGCGGTTGCTGCCCGGCTCTTTGTTGCGATTGCTGCCCGGCTCTTTGTTGCGATTGCTGCCCGGGTCTCTGTTCGACGGCGGTCCAGATGTGGCGCTGTACAAGCCCGAGCCAGGGCGACGTGAAGCCTCGAGCCACTTGGTGGCGACCACGCGTAATCCTTGTTGAGGGACGTTGCTGATCTCGATGTGGCTCATCATGCGCGAGACGGCGCCGAGTCCCACACCGAGCCCTTGTCCCGTGCGTCTTGGCGTTCCGGGATCGAGCCTGCGGCCTTCGGAAAAACCATCTTGCATGGCGCTCTCGGGATCCTCGACGCCAGGGCCCGTGTCTTCGACGACGATGCGAATGCCTACGCGTGGATCGTCGAGCGCTTCGAGCATCATCGTGCCGCGTCCGGCGAACTTCGCGACGTTTGAAACCAGCTCGGCGATGCAGATGGCGATCTCGCCTTGAGCTTTCGAATCGAAGCCAATGGTACCGGCGTATCGTTTGCCTTCGGCCGCGCACCAAAACCGCTCATGCTCGCTTCCGATGTCGAACGTAAGCGGAGCGATGGTGGTTTTGCCGGAGCTGGACATTAGGCGCCGAGGTAACGCGCGACAACGCACGTCGCGTCGTCATGAGACTTGCGATAGCCGTCGAGGATGGACTTGGCGATCGCAGTGGCACCTTGGTGTTTGACCGTGTCGATGTCGAAGCTGCCAGAGATGCCGTCGGAGTAGAGAGCGAACAGATCGCCGACGGACAAACTATAACGGAAGATGCGGACGTTGCGGATGCCGCGACCGAGCACGCCACGCATGGGAAGGGGCTGAAGCTTTTCTTTGGCCCATCCGCGAAGGGCGACGTTGCCGACGCCTGCGACGTCGATCTTGGCGGCGCGTTTGTCCACGCGCGCGATCATGGCGGCCGCGCCGCGTGTGCTCGATACGGCTTTGTCTGCGCCGTGCAGCATCACGTCGAGCGGTTCGTCAGCGTGCGTCTCGACGTACTCGCAAAAAGCGGTTGCAGCAGCGGCTGCGTGAGGTCCGTGTCCGAGGCCATCGACGACCACGAAGAGCGAACATGGATCGCGGTGGATGACGAGCATTGCGTCTCCACACACGGTTTCCCCATCAGCGGGGCGTTGGGCTGTGCCTACATCCACGGTTTACTCAGCGTACTTTCGGATGCGGACGGTTGTTCCCTTGCCTGGATGGGTATCCAGCTCGAATTCATCCACGAGGCGTTTGGTGCCGCGAAGGCCCGCGCCCATGCCCCACTTCGAGCGATACTGGCCGCTCAAGATGAGCGCCGGGTCGGAGATGCCAGGGCCTTGATCACGCGCCACGATTTCGATGCCCCGACGTTTTCCTTCGATACGTCGGATGCGGACTTCACCCGTGCCGGCGTATTGAAAGATGTTGCGCGCAAGCTCCGAGACAGCGGTAGCGACTTTCGTCTGCACCACGTCGGAGAAACTGAGCGACTTGGCCATGTCCTTCGCGAGCGTGCGAGCGCGAACGACATCATGCTCAGCGCGAATCGGGATGCTGATCCCGCCGCCAGATTCGACGGGTGGCGAGTGATGGTGCTCGAACGACTGCATCTGCATCGACGGCGGATTGTTTTCCGTCGCCACGAGCGCAAGCAGGCTCTTGCAGTTCTGCAGCTTCTCCGGCTCTTGGAGGAAAATGTTGAGGCCGGGTCCAAGCTCCTTCACGAGCGAAGCGACGTCGGTGCGTGTCACGGTTTCAAGACGCACGTTCGCCCGCCGCGCAGCGGAACTCAGTAGCGAACGACTCGTCGGATCCGACAAGTACCGTCGCAAGATGGCGAGGACTTCCCCCGCGATCTCGTTCATCGAGCGTGCCTCCTCCTTTGCAGTTCAGTTGGAGAAACCTGAGTCACGCATCACCGTCCTCTTCATCGCCGTCGTCACCAATGAGGTCACCGGACGATCTGGCGGGCTGGAGGCTGTCGAGCAAAGACAAGGCTCGGTCGAGGTTCAACGCGGTACGCACGCCAGGTAGCTCCATGCCCATTTCCACGAGGGTCATGGCCACAGCGGGACGCAGGCCGCACACGACCGTTTCCACGCCCATCAGACGCGCCATCACGGCGAGATCTCGAAGGCTACGCGTGATGTAGCTGTCGAGGATGTCGACACCCGACACATCGACCACGAGGCCTCGTGCATCGCCGCGCTCACATGCGGCAGCAACGTCTTGTTGCAAGCGATCCACGACGGTGTCGGAGAGCGCGGTCTGTATCGAGACGATGAGCTTTCCTTGTAGCCGTACAATCGGGATCCGCTGCGTTTCCATCATCATGACGATTGGCCCTCCTGGCCCATTCCCCAGCTACTTGACGCCCTCGTTGTCCAGCCATCGCAAACAGTATCGCAGCCCGTGCCTGAGGTTTCGTAGCGTCTCGAGCTGCCCAAAACTCACATCCAAATCGACCAACGTCTGTGCCACTGCCGGTCGGATGCCCGTCAACACGCATTTGGCTCCAATGAGCCCAACGGCCTTGACCAGCTTCATGAAGTGATCCGCAGTCGACGTGTCGATCACTTCCACACCCGTGAGATCGATAATGACAAACCGTGCTTGGTTTCTCACGATCTCATGCAACAGCCGCTCCATCATCTCGGCGCTGCGTCGCGAATCGACGATGCCGATCACGGGCAGCGCAAGCACGTCCTCCCAAAGCTCGAGGATCGGCGTCGACAGTTGCTCGACTGCCGTACGCAAGCGCGAAATGATCTCGAGCTTCTCGGCTTCGGCTTCCAGCAGCGACGTGTTCTGCGACGAGGTCTCTTCTTCGAGGTATTTGCGCATGCGGCAATCGAAGAAGAGCGACGATGCGCCTTGCATCGAGCCGTCTTCCGTCGCGAACGGGGCTGCGTGCACTTCGAGCCACACGCCATCGGGGAAGCCTGCGTTTCGTACGAAAATCTCCGAAGCTCGAACCGTTTCACCCCGAAGCGCTCTCGCGATCGGAATGTTTTCCGGTGCTATCGGCGTGGTCTTGTCGCTCTCGAAGAAGCCGTAATCGGTTATCGCGGCGTCAACCGACGGCTCCGTGCTGGCGCCAAACATGCGCGTCGTTTCGTTGCTCGTCGCCAGAGGTCGGCCTGTCTGATCGACGGCATAGAAGCCTACGGGAAGGTTCGCGATCATCGCGCGCAGTCCTGCCGCCTCGGCACGCAGCGTGGCTGCGGTGCGATCACGCTCCGCGAGCTGCTCTTCGAGTGCGGTGATTCGAGCCTTCAATCGCTCGATTTCCGCTGCTTGGGCACTGTCTTCCAAACGAACCTCCGAAGGCCCGGATCACACGGACCCGAACGGCCCAGATATACACGAGCCCTTGTTCGAAAGTCGACTCGGGACTTACGACATTGCGGAATTGAAAGATGAGCAAACCTCTCGTGCTGACTTGCAATGCCGGGCCGAGCAAGCCGTCACGCTAAAATCCGCGCTTTCGCAGCTCGGCAACTACGTCCCCGTAGAAAGCCTTGTAATTCCAACCGTTGCCTATCCCCGGCGAGTCACCGAAAAGCTGGCCGACTTCATCCAAGTGATCGGCTGGAACGCACCCCCAGAACTCACCGCGTTTCGAATCCGCAACTCGCACCAGACCGTCGTTCGGGTACGGATCTCCGATTCCACCGTCGAGAATGATCTCGAAGACGGAGAGCAGCGGATCGACTGTGTCGACTTTGCCTTGCCAGTCTTGAACGAAGGGAAGCTTCACGGGCGTGCTGCACGCGGTGCCGCCGAAATGAAGATCCGTGCGACCTGCGACGGATGCGTAAAACACGCCAGGTTCGTCCGGGTGCGCTTTGTTGAACTCGGCAATTCCTTCGGCGCTGAAGAGTTTCAAAGGTAAAACCACGTTCGTCTCGTTGCCGATCTCGTCGTACAGCGGTGCGCCGATCAACACGAGCAGGTCGCTGATCGCGTCTAGTGCCTTCGGATCCGCGACGAGATCAAGGACGACATCTGCAATGCGCGAGCCGCCATGTGGCGTGGATACAGTCACGACGCTCGCGACGAGATCCGGTCGCAAGTTCGCAACAACGCGAGCATCGAGACCTCCTTGCGAGTGGCCAATGATGTTGACCTTCTCGTGGCCCGTCGTTTTCAACAGTTCTTCGATGTACTCGGTGAGCTGAGCGCCGCGGAAGTCGGACGTGTTGAACGGGTCGACCGAGGGCGTGAAGACGAGTTGTTCTCCTTCGCCTTCGAGATATTGTTTGACGTCATAGAAATAAGTTAGAAACCCGGCGCCGGCGAAGTCGTTGAATCCGAAGAATCCATGCGCAAGGACGATGGGGTAGGGAGGTCCGAGCTTGACGACTTCGCTGCCGCCGCTGCCGCCAACGCCAACGGCTGTCGATGACGAGCTTGCCGCGCCACCTTGGCCGCCTCCGGCGCCCGTGAGGACTCCACCTGTGCCGCCCGTGCCCGAGGGGCCTGAGCCGGTTGCAGCGGTTTCTCCAGCCGAACCACATCCCGAGGCGGCAACGAGCAAACCGAGCGTGCCGACGACAAAGGCTCGCGTAACGAGCGTTCCACCAAGCAAGCGCATGGATCCTCCAAGTACACAAGAGGCGACATTTGCCGCCTACATGCGCAAGGGTCCGCTCCTCCAGTTGCTGCGTCAAGCCGATCTGCATTCGGCATTTTCGTGGGCTAGCGGCGTCTCCTCTTTTCACGTCCTCGCTTTCCGAAGCATCGGTTACCCTCGCCGAGTCATGTTTTCGGCTTCCGCCCCTTCTTTGTTTGTCCTCGCATTGGCCTTCGTCCTGCCTGCTTGTGGAGGTTCGTCCGCGTCATCGAATGCCAGCTCGCCCGCGGGTGGAGAGGCGGGGACGGAAAAAACCACACCGAGCGCTTCGGCATCGAGCGAGCCGGCGGCTGGGCCTGAAAAAGCGGCTCTCGAGTTTCCGACGGCGTGTGCGAGTGCGAAGGAGAGCAAAAGCGGTGACGTTTGCGTTCCTCCCGAGGCCTTTGCGAAGCATCTATGTTCCGCGGCAAACTCTGCGTCGCTAGCGTTGGCGATGTTTTCCAAAGGGTCGCCGTGGCTGCGGATGTACCTGACGCGCAACACCGAGGCGTGGGACATGGCGGGCGGTGCAAAAGCGGGCGCAGAGCGAACGAAGCTTGCGTTCGACGAAGAGGTGCTGGTGCTGGCGTTTCATCCGCCGGCGAACTCGGGTGGGATGCAAGTGAGCGGGGCGAATGGAACGTACGACGTGGTGCGCTGGGACGGCGTGTGCGCGACGTTGAACGCGGACGAGCTGCGGAAGTGGTTTCCGCCCGAGCCTGGGTATGCGTCGATTCCGTGGAAGAGACTGGACGACGAGTTGCAGCAGGCGCTGGTCGCGGACGGTCGGATCTCGATGAAAGAGGGCGAGATGAAGAAGGCGTGCAAGGGTTTGTCCCGTACGCAGACGACGCCAGCTTGTGACCGGGCGCAGAAGTCGTTGTCGAAGGCGGTGGTGAGTTACGTGCGGGCGACGGGGGGAATTACGGCGCCGAAGCTATGATTGTTTGACCACAAACTTAGTTCGTGAAAGGGCCGAGTGATGCGTTGGAGCTTTGTGTTGGCAGTGCTGATGGCGTTCGTGGCGGCGGGCTGTCGCGACGATCAAGCGCCTGACGAAGCTGCTGAGTTGTGGACTCGAATTCAGGACGCGAAGTACCGTTCATGGACGAGGGCACCGGGGTACGCGTCGCGCACGGCGACGGATGCGCCGCACAGTGATTTCGTCGAGATCTGGGTGAACGACGTGGTGGTATCGGCGCTGGCCGGGCCGAAGATCACCGAGTGGCCTGATGGATCGCTGATCGTGAAAGACGGTTACGACAGCGATGGGGCGCTGGACATTGTGGCCGCGATGGAGAAGCGCGGTTCGGAGTGGTTCTGGGTCGAATGGGATGCGAGCGGAGAGAGCTTGTATTCCGGCAAGCCCGAGATTTGCACGGGTTGTCACGGCTCGGGAGCGGACGGCGTGCGAGCGTTTGGTTTTCCGCCCTGACGAGCTAGGCGGTTACTTCTTTTCTTCGGGTTTGAAGTCGGGGGGCAGGGTCGCGCCGTCGCCGAAGAAGTACTTTTCGCATTCGGTCATCCAGGTGCGCTGACCGTGTTCGCTTATGAGGTCGAGGCGGTACTCGTTGATGAGCATCTTCGAGTGTTCGAGCCACATTTTCCAGGCATCTTTGGAGACGCTGTCGAGGAGGCGAGCGCCGAGGGGGCCTTTGAAGGGCGGCTTATCGAGTCCTTCGGACTCTTTGCCGAGCTTCGCGCAGTGCACCATTTTTCCCATGGCGGCGTGCTTAGCCGAGCGGGGCGGTGGCGTCTAGCTTTGGGCCAGCGCGAGCGGGGTTGGAGTTTGAGGGCTTGACGTGGCTGGGATTCGCTCTATTGTCTGGCGCGCCTGGGCCATGTGGCTGCGGGTGACCTACGAGGGGGCGATCGGCTTCGACGTGGGGACCGAAGATTCATCTGCGTGCTGGCGGCTCCTGCTCCGCCTATCAAGCGGGACGTTATACGTGCGAACGACAACGCATACGCTCTCGCGGCCTAAGAACCGACGATAGCCGTCCGACGGAGAGATCGTTCTGGTATCCGAAGGGTGTCAACTACTAGAGCTGGGCCAAGCGAGGGAGTCCTTGATAGCGCGGCCGAGATTAGCGAGGAATAGGTCGTGACCGAATTCACGGACCCAGTCGCAGGGGATACGGCGACTACGCACGTGAACGAAGGTGAATTGTAGGCCTTGCGGACCCGGGTTCGATTCCCGGCGCCTCCATAATGATTCCGAGTGGTTGCGGGATTTTTGGGCAAATCGTGGGCAAATGGCCCCGCGCGAGCAGCCCGTCCGGTAGCGGGGGGAAGGGGTTGCCGAACCCTTCCCGGACCGCTTCCGCCTCGCGGATAAGAAAACTGGGGACGAACAGCACCGGACGGTGGTACACATCCGGCTATGCTGCTGCGGAACATCACGATCAAAAACCTGCGTTTGCTCCGGGATCTGACGATCCCGTTTGAGTACCGGGAGGGGCCAAAGCGTGGGCAACCACGTCAGTGGACCGTGTTCATTGGTCGTAACGGCACCGGCAAGACGTCGATCTTGCAGGCGATTGCTTTGGCTGCGGCAGGTAACGCTGGTGCGATTAAGCTTTCCGACAAAGTCCGTGAACAACTTCCCGATGTTCGCTCGGAAGGTGGGGCAACAATCGAGGCGGACTTTTCGTTTGGCGAAATTGGGCAAAAGTATGGCGAACGGCCGCTTGCGGGTGGTCAGCGCCCCAATCGATTGAACACCGAAGTGAGCGTCCCGCGTGGAAAACACGATCCTCTTTCGGCGATGTCTTGGTACTCGGGTGACTTGAAACCAACGACTTTGCCGCGCAATGTTGACAACGATCCGCTTGTGAATGCGCGCGAAAACAACTTCAATCATTGGTTTGTTATTGGTTATGGCATGCATCGTTATGCAACAGAACCAAAGCCGGGAACGCCGCCGCCCGCATGGCCATCGATTGATCGTTTGCGACCCCTTTTCGACCTTCAGTCCCTGATCGGACCGAACTTCTTAGATGTTTTTCAGGATGAAAACATTAAAATTGAATTCGTGCGTCTCCTGCAACAGATTGTCCAAAAGAATGAACATCTTCTTCCCGGGATTGTTGATGTCGAGCGGCGTGGACAAGGTGGAGTCAAGACCTCGCAGGACCTCATGAGCCGCAATCGGTTTGTCGAAGCTATTGGGCAAACCGAGCAAAAATTTCCTGCAACTTGGTTGGCACACGGGCATCAATCAACACTCGTGTGGCTGAGTGATCTCATTGGTCACGTGTTGCTCGAAGCCGGTCAAGGGGTACCGCCTGCAATCATGGAGGGAATTGTTCTTATTGACGAAATCGATCTCTATCTGCACCCGACATGGCAAGTTCAATTCATCGAAGCACTTCGTACAACCTTTCCCAAGATGCAGTTCATTGCCACGACGCATTCACCCATCTTGCTCACCGGTTTGCGTCGTGAAGAAGTGCTCGTTCTCGAACGGGATGACGAAACTGGTGACGTGCACTGTCGTCATCCTGATCGAGATCCGCGTCTGTTGACCGGAAGTGAGCTGTACGAAGAGTTCTTCGAAATCCGCAAGCTTTACCCGACAGACCTTGCCGAGAAGCTCAATGAGTATCGAATGCTGGCGATGAATCCGTTTCGACCGGCAGGAAAAGAGAATCGAATTGATGAGCTGCGTCGAGCACTGGAGAGCGAGGGTATTCGTGTGCATCCTCCCGTCGAGCGCGAAGTCGAGGCAGCAGAATGATCTACGTCGATCGCGGAGAAGAACCCGAGGACCTCGCAAAAGAACGCTCGCGCCGACTTGCTTCCGCAGCGATTAATGGTCGACCGAAGGATTGCACCGGTTATGATCCAGACGCAGTTCGCACGCAACTACACCGTCGTCAGCACAGTTGCTGTGTATATTGTGGAGGCGTGTTTGAGCTTGAAGGCCAGCCTATTGAACATTTTCGGCCCAAAGCATATGCAGAGGACGTCAACTGGGCTGCAATCCCGGATGAACCAGACGATGTTGGCAGTTTTTTCAAATGGTTCGATGAACATCTAAGCATGGAGCGAAAAAATCGTGCGACGCTTGCTTGGGTAAAAAACGCAGAGGTTTACTGGTGGCTCGCCTGGACTTGGGAAAACCTCGCGTTTGCCTGCGTCACGTGTAATTCGCCAACCCACAAGGGCAATCGATTTCCTTTGAAACGTGGAACGCCCATCCTCAGCTTACATGAACAGCCGCCAGCGATTGAACAACCGCTGCTCCTTGATTTATCCAGATGCGATCCGCTCGAACATCTTCTATTTGCTCCTGATATGAGCACCGGCTGGGGCCCCGTTGCAAAGACGATTGAAGGACGCTGGACGATTGCTGTCTTGGGACTTCACCAGCGCCCTACATTGCGTACGCAGTGGACGCACCGCGCCCATGATATTGAAAACAACGAGGCTTTCAAATCGTTTTTCGTTGCCCTCGGGAAAGCAACGAATGAGGACCTGCGCGACATTTGGGACAAACTCACGCGAGTGTTGTTATATCAGGGCCCAGACTATCGCGCTTTCCGGTGGTGTGTCTTTGAACATCATTTTCGCCGTCATAAACTCGAACGATTAGGGCTTCAGTTGCGGCGCCCATGGCAAGTCGTTCCTTCCACACCCAAGCCGGTATTCATAGAACGCCCAGAACTCGATCCATTCCCCGAACGACTCCGAATGCGTGTCCGTGCGTTGCGCCCAAAGCCTGATAATCATGGGCAGGAAGAGCTGAAACACGTGCTCGTCGAGCTTTGTGGTGATCGCGCATTGACGTCGAAAGAGCTTGCAGAAATCACCGAGCGAAAAACTCCAGGCTACCTCGAAAGCGAATATCTCCGTCCTTTGACCAGTGGCCCCTCACCACGATTGGCATACGATCCGCAAACCAAGACATACCGCCGTGTCTAAGTGTCGAAATAAGCTGGGCGTGGGCCGATGACCTCGCCCCGCTT
>CAZETM010000140.1:0-15956 GCA_964514885.1 uncultured Polyangium sp.
CAATCTGCGTGTCGGTGATTCTTTGGTTGGCCTGATGCGCGATCAAGTCGTGGGGTCGTCCGTGGCAGGTAGGGTGCTCGAGCGGCAGCGTGATGCGGCCGATGCGCACTTGGCGACCGTGTTTGCCGTGACGAACCAAAAGTCACAGAAGCGTGAGCTGGCCATGCTGCCAGGTCTTTTGCAGGCGTGGTTTTCCGCGGGTGCGGCACCCGAGCTCGAAAAACGAGTGCTTGATTTTCGGGCGCGTCACGGATCATTTCATTGGGATATCGAATTCGCTGAAGTGTTTGCTCGTGGTGGATTCGATGTTTTCGTCGGCAATCCTCCGTGGGTTTCCTATGCGGGCCGCGCTGCCCAACCGCTCGATGACGATTTGCGTGCGTATTACGGTCGAACAAATCCCGCCTTTGCCGGATATAGGAATCTGCAGGGTTTATTCGTGTGGCGTTGTGCTACGATGCTCCGTCCGTCGGGACGTCTAGGGCTCGTATTGCCTTCGTCCATGTCCGAGCTGGGTGGATATGTGGCGTCTCGGCGCGCGCATGAAGAGCTTTGCGAATGCGATGAGGAATTGCCCGATTTCGGCGATGTATTCGACGACGTGTTTCAGCCGAGCATGGCGCTGTTATCGACGCGGCTCGCGGCGCCACGGGATCTGAAAGTGGTTAGGCCCTGGCCATTGCATCGAGCGGATCTCGATGCTGCGGCAGCGGATTTGCTTGCACGGTTGTCGTCGTATGCAAAATTTCCCCCCGAGCTATTTGGTGAGCGTGGTTTTCAGTCCATGGGGGACGACATTCAGCATTTTCATGCGCAGGATGGCCCTGACGAACGTTTTCCTACCGGGGTGCGCGTAGGTGGAGACATCGAGCCTTTTGTGCGTCGGTCTCCGAAATTGTATTGTGACCGGGCGATGTTCGCCGCGCGTTTTCGCGCTGAGGCGGATTGGAAAACCGTGCGACTGCTCATCAGGCAAACGGCTCGTTTTCCCATGGCGGCCATTTCCGACGGAAAGGCGTTTCGCAATTCGATCCTTGCGGGTTTTTCTTCGGACGAGTGGTCGCAGTTTTTCCTGCTCGCGTGGCTGAATTCTTCACCGATTCGGTGGTACCATTACACTCAAAATCGTGATGCTCGGCAAGGAATGCCTCAAGTCAAAATCGGACATCTCCGCGCGCTTCCTGCTCCGGCAACAAACGAGTTTGTTCGGGCCATCGAGGACTTGGGAAGCACCTTGGGCGAGCGTAATGCGGGCATTACCTCGTCCGAGCAGGCCGAGCTCGACAGGCTCGTTGCTGGCGCGTTGGAGCTTACTGTGGAAGAGCTGCGAATTGTTTCGGCTTGGGCTGGGGCGATGACGTCGAAGAAGGGCTGACAACGAGGTCCGCTTCGTATAGTGTATCGTTTTATGTACTCGAGTTTGGAGCTTCTGCCCTTGTTTGCTCTTGCGTTTGTCTCCGCGTGCGCCTCGTCATCTGCGCCTGCGGATACGACGTCGCCTGCTACGGCGACAGCCACGTCGACCCCGCCGCCTGCTACAGCGACGGTCGCGACGCCTGTTGCGCCTGTTGCGGCTGTTGCGGCTGCTGCTGCGCCCGATCCGAATGCTTGTCCGCTCAAGTCTGGCGCGTGGGACGCGTGCGTGGGCAAGCTCGTCGAGATTCGCGGGAAGAATCCTCCAATGGTGTACCAACATCCGTTGCTTGCGCCGATGGGGGCGCCTGGTAGTGACAAACCCACGATTCACCAGAGCTATTTGGAGACGGCCGAGGGCGGCCAAGTCATTGTGCTCTCCAAACAAAATGACGATTGCAAGGGAGCAAAACGAGTCAAGGGCACGCTCCGCGCCATTGACATGGGCGGTCCTTCGGGCACGAAGAGCAGCTACAAGGGCTGGTCTTTGAATGATGCGGAGATCGTTTGCGAATGAGTGATCACGGAACCGGCGATTGCGCCGCGATCCATTCTCGCACGCATTCCAGCTCGTCGAACGTGATCGTGGGTCGTCCGATCGGCATTGGCGAGCCGCAATCCGGAAGCGGTAGCATTTTCTTGTACAGCAAACTCGATTCCGGAAGGATCGGATCTACGAGCAATCCCGGGCAATCTCGAGCGGGTTTGTCCACGAGCCGGCTTTCGACATTTGGGGCGACCAAATCCAATCCCGCTGCGGCGTCTTTTCCTTCGTGACAAATCGATCCACCACAACGTTGTGGAAATAGTTTTCCCGGAATATCGGGACATGCTCCGGTGCCGCCATCGAGAAACCGCTCGGGGTTTTCCAGCTCTCCAGGACAGCCCAAAAACAAGAATGTCGCGCCTGAAATGACGAGCGCTGAAAGCATTGTCCTGCTGAACAATCGATTAGTTACCATATTCGATTCCGGCTTTTACGGTGCCGAATTGATCGAGTGCTCCGCCGGCCACAAACGCGTCGCCAGGAACGGGCACGAATGACGAAAAGAAACGCGTGTAATCGAACATGAGCGTCAAACGCGTGTTTTGGGCAATGTTGATTCCACATCCAAGCTTTGCGCCGATGCCATCGACCGTCGGATCACGAAATCGTTCGTAGACACTTCCGCCTTCGAGGGGCGCCAGATAATCGAAGGAAGCAATCAGCGTCAATGGTTTGGTAAGCGTGATTTCGCCCGTGATGCCAGCTCTGACGAAACGATACGTGACCGTGGGGATTTCTGCGGCGAGAGGTCCGGTATTGACAAATGAAAAACCGAGCCACCCGTAGCCGAGCGTGGGGGTGATCGTTGGTGCGCGGAGGTGTTTGCCCAGACGAACTGGGACACGCAACGTCAAGTCGCCGTGATCCCAACTCGTCTTGATGTCGTCGCTCGCGTCGGTGGAGGACACGAGCGCAGGTGCGAAGGCGTAATCGAAGCTCAAGCTGGCGTGTTTGAGCACGGGTACGTCAGTCCAAACGAAGGGGCGGATGTCGCCTCCGAGCGCGAAGAGCGGCACGCCGGTGACGTCGTAAGGCCGCAAGTTCGTCGCGATCACGAGCGGATCGGAGTAAGCGAAATGGCGCGTGGCGATCTCGAGCCCGCCGCGTATCGAGTAGCCTACAGCGGACGAATCGGGGTTTGTCTTGGCTGAGCTTGCAGGTGCACTCTGTGCATGCGAGGCGGCTACCAGCAAGGACATCGCGAGCGTCAGAGCGACGAGTGACGGGCGGTGCACGCGCGCTACAGTAGCGATCTTTGCCGGGTCGTCGAGAGCTTTGGAGCTCAAGGCAAATCGGTCTCGACGATTCTTTGTTTCTGGCCTATTCTTGTCCCGGTTCGCGGGCCTTCCCGCTTTGCTTGTGGACGCCATGACCCACGTTGCTCGATTGCCCTGGATTCTTGGCGGCGCACTGATTCTCGGTGCAGCTTCGGCCGTCGTTTCTTGCTCGGGTCACATTGGTGATCCTCCGGGAACGGTGAGCGAAGCGGCTGCGCCGGTATGTGTCGGAGTCGTTCCTGGCAAGTCGCCCATTCGGCGAATGACGCGGTTCGAGTACAACAACACGATCCGTGATTTGCTTGGGGACGATACGCAGCCGGCGCTGAATTTCGTGCCCGAAGAAGAGGCGATGGGGTTTGACAACCAGGCGGTTGCGCTGGGAGTCACGCAGATTTTGGCGGAGCAGTACATGGTGGCGGCGGAGCAAATTGCGACGCGTGCCGTGGACAAACTCGATACGCTTTTGCCTTGTCAGCCGGTAGCTGGCGAAGAAAGATCCTGCGTCGAGAAGTTCATCGTGGACTTTGGGCGGAGAGCGTATCGAAGGCCGCTCGATGCGGGCGAAGTCGCGCGGCTTCTTGCGGTGTTCGATTGGGGGTTTGTCGCGACGGGTTTGTCCCAAGGTATCGCGCTCGTGCTTCAAGCGATGTTGCAGTCGCCGCACTTTCTTTATCGTGTCGAGTTTGGAATGCCAGACCCGGTGGAAGAGGACGTGGTGCTCTTGTCGCCGCACGAGATCGCGTCCCGTTTGTCGTACATGTTATGGTCGTCGATGCCCGATGCAGAGCTGTTTGCTGCGGCGGATGAAGGACGGCTCGGTACGGCGCCGGAGGTCGAGGCACAGGCGCGACGAATGCTCGATGACCCGCGAGCGCGCCAAGCGGTGGCGAACTTCAACGCGCAGTGGCTGGGTTTGTCCCACCTGGACAACATCAACAAGGATGAAGTCGCGTATCCCAAATACGACGAGGGGCTCAGGCCGCTTTGGCGTGCGGAGACGCTCGCGTTTCTCGAAGACGTGATCTTCGACGGCGAAGGCGATGTGGCTTCGATCTACACTGGGACGCACTCGATCATGAACGCGGAGCTGGCTACGTTTTACGGCATCTCTGGCGGTCCTGCGACGGACGCGTTCGAGCGTGTGGAGCTGGATCCGACGCGTAGTGCGGGCATTTTGACGCATGCGAGCGTGTTGGCGGCGACGGGCAAACCCAATCAAAGCTCGCCGGTGCATCGAGGCAAGTTCGTGCGTGAGCGGCTTTTGTGTCAGATTCTGCCTCCTCCGCCGAACAACGTGGTCGTGACGGCTCCGGATGTTTCACCGGGAGCAACGACGCGTGAACGTTTTTCCGAGCATGCGACAAACCCTGCGTGCGCGGGTTGTCACGTGAAGATGGATCCCATTGGGTTCGCTTTCGAGCATTACGACGGGATTGGTTTGTGGCGTGATACCGATCAGGGGTTGCCCATTGACGATAGTGGGGAAATGGTCGACACGCGCAATATCGATGGACCTTTTGAAGGCGTCGTGGAGCTTGGAAAGAAGCTTGCGCAGAGTGAAGAGGCGCGGCAATGTGTGGCGACGCAATGGTTCCGTTATGGGTATGGTCGTGTCGAAGGCGAGGATGATCGCTGTTCGATGCAGTCGCTTCAAGAAACGTTTGCGGCTCGGGGCTTCGATGTGAAGGAGCTTCTCGTCGCGCTTACTCAAACGGATGCATTCCGGTATCGCCGGGCGGTGGTGGTGACCGAGCCATGAAACACGTAAAGAATCTGAACCGCCGAGCAATTCTTCGTGGCCTAGGTGGTCTGGCCATTGGTCTTCCGTTCCTTGGCGCAATGGATCATTCGGCCAAGGCGGCAAGTTTTCCCAAGCGTTTCGTCGTAATGTTTTCGGGTCTTGGGCAGGTCAAGTCGGCTTGGACTCCGACGGGCACTGAAACGGACTTTGCATTCGGTCCTGTTCTCGAGCCGCTTACTCCATACAAGAAAAGAGTGATGGTGCTCGAGGGGATTGATTACGAGTCCTCTCATTTTGGTCCGGGAGATCCGCATCAGGCGGGTATGGCGCATGCGCTCACGGGGACCGAGATGCAGGAGGGAATGCTTTTTCCTTATGCGTGCAGTCCTGGGAAATCGGTCGGGTGGGGCGGCGGTATTTCGCTCGATCAATATTTCGCCGATCAGATTGGACAAACCACGAAGTTTCCGTCGCTCGAGTTTGGCGTGCAGGTACAATACGCTGACGTATCGGCTCGAATTTCGTACCGTGGTCCCGGACAACCGGTTCCGCCGGAGGATGACCCATATCAAGCATTCAAGCGCATTTTCTCCGAGCTGGGAGCGGATCCGGATCAAGTCGCGCGATTGCGGGCCGAGCGTAAAACGGTGCTCGATTTGGTCACGGATGATTACGATCGATTGACCAAGCGTCTCGGGACCAGTGACCGACACAAGCTCGATGCACATTTGCAATCGATTCGGGAAATCGAAAAGCGTCTCGATGCGCCGGGAGTGATTGGTGGAGCGTGTAATGCGCCGGCGCTTGGTTTGCCCGTCGAGCCGCTCGAAAACGACAATTATCCGACGATTACCAAGTGCCATCTGGACTTGCTTGCCATGTCCTTGATTTGCGACTTGACGCGCGTGGCGAGTATTCAATTCGCAACCGTGCGGCAAGGCGGCAAAGTGTTTTCGTGGCTGGGACAAACCGAGGGGCATCATTCGTTGTCGCATTCGAGCCTTCAGGATCCTTTGCGCCAGCAGATGCTCGTGGACATTGGCAACTGGCATGCGCAGCAGCTTGCGTATTTGTGTCAAGTGCTCGATAGCGTGCCTGAAGGCGATGGCACGGTGCTCGATAACACGGTTATTTTGTGGTGTACCGACATTGCGCAAGGACAAACCCATGCGCGGCGGGACATGCCGTTGGTGATCGTGGGTGGTGGTGGTGGGACGTTGCGAACTGGACGCCATCTGAAGTACCAAGGTGCTTGGCACAACGACCTGCTCATCGCGCTTTCGCATGCGATGGGCGTGCCGGTCGACACGTTTGGCAACCCAGCATATTGCAAGGGGCCTTTGGCGGGAATTTTGGTCTGAGAAAGTTTTCTTTGCATCGAGCCGATTCATTTGGCATCCATGCGCCATGCGTTCGACTTGCGTTTCGGTCCTCCTTCTCGCGACGATTGCGTTTGTTGCCTCGTGCAAACGCCCGGGGGATGCGGCTGGCGCTGATGGCGGCGTAGATCCTGGCGGTGGAAGCGATGCAGCGGCTGCGGCGCAGGGTCAAAGCTCGGTCCCGCAAGTTCAGCCGACGGACAAACCGATGCTCGGGATCACGGCGTTCGTGGCCACGGTGTACGCGGAGCCTCGGGATACCTCCAAGAAACTTGGATACTTGCGCGTGGGTGCGAAAGTCGCGCGAAGTGACGAACCGGCTGGGAACAAGGGATGTCCTGGCGGTTGGTATGGGATTTTTCCAAACGGGTACGTATGCGTCGGTTCCGAGGCGACGCTGGATCTCGAGGACCCGACGGTTCGAGCGGCGTCTCGTCGCCCCAACTTGAAGACGGCATTGCCGTATCGGTATGCGTTTGTCCGGGCGGTGCTTCCGATGTATTTGCGGACGCCGACGGCGGATGAGCAAATCAAATCGGAATTCAAGCTGCAAGAGCATCTGGATTGGTACAAGGAAAATGGAGCGACGATTGACAAGGTTCGTCTGGGCGCGTGGGACGTAGCGATTGACGATCGAGGTGTGCCGATTCCAGGCAAACGTTTGGGTGAGCTGGGGCTTGGGAAAAACTCCGAGGAGCTTGGGTTGGGGCAACTTTTGGGCGGAGACACCGAAGAAGATCCGCCTCCGTTTTGGCTGGCGGACGGCAAGCGTGCCATTCCGAACATCAGCGATTTCAAGGTACCTGAATACGCGGTTTTTGCCGATCGTTCGAGGCGCCATTCGGGATTGGCGTTCGTAGGGTCGTTTGCGACGGGTCCCGAATCGCTCGAGCGGCGTTTCGCCATTACGACTGATTTGCGTTTGGTGCCGCATACCAAAATCAAGCCGGACATGGGATCCCCGTGGCACGGCATTGAATTGACGGACGATCTCACGCTTCCTATTGCCTTTATTCGCACGCAAGGTGCCAAGGCGTATCGATTGTCGAAGGGCAAAGCGATTGCTACGGACGATCTCGAATTTCGCAGCGCGCATCCGCTCGTGGGTACGATGCGCAGTGCCGAGGGCGTGAAGTATTATCGTACGAAGGACAAACGCTGGCTCAGTCAGCTCGATGTGGGTTTGGCGCTGCCTCCTGCGTCATGGCCTGAAGATGCCGAAAAAGGCAAAAAGTGGATCGAGATTTCGATTGCGCACCAAACTTTCGTCATGTGGGAGGGCAAGCGTCCCATTTATGTGACGCTTGTTTCCACAGGGCAAGCGGGTCTCGAGGATCCCAAGAAAACCACGGCGACGGTGCGCGGCGTATTCAAGATTCGCAACAAGCATATCACGGCCACCATGGATTCCAATGAAGGGTCCAGCGTAGGTGGTGGAAAATCGCAGGTTGCATCGGTTTCGCGACCTTCGGATGGCGGCGGAAAAGCACCGGCTGCGGCGCCGAACAAGGCCAAAGCGCCGGCTCCTGCGCCTGCCAAAGCCCCGGCCAAAGCAGCTCCTGCGAAGGCTGGGGGCAAACCCGCTGAAGATCCCAAAACGGTTCCGCGCAAAGGGGATGGCGAATACGGAGTTACCAAGCGCCGTGGTGAAGGCACGTTCCAGCTTCGAGACGTGCCGTACATTCAATATTTCGAGAGCGGATACGCATTACACGCGGCGTATTGGCACGACGTCTTCGGCACCCCGCGAAGCCATGGATGCGTCAATCTTTCGCCGGTCGATGCGCATCGCGTCTTTCTTTGGACCGACCCTCCTGTTCCCGAAGGTTGGCATGCCGTCAACACCGGCGAAGAACTGGGCGAGGGGACCACGGTCATCATTCATGAATGAGCGTAAAACCTTGGTGATCCGCCAATCGGTGGTGGTCGTCAAGGGCATTGTGTGCCGCCCAAAGATGCTCGAATTGCGTCTTGTTTTGCCGTCTTATTTTGCCGGAGCGTGACATTTGGCCAGGCTTCTGGCATGAATGGATCGACCTCCACATTTCGCCCATCCGGTAAAATCCATGTCTCAACCCGATGCACTTGCTCGCGAGCAGGTGCGCGATCGTGTCCTGCTCGTCGTCATCTTGACGGTCTTTCTCGACCTTGTCGGGTTTGGCATCACGATCCCGCTATTGCCGTTTTACGTCAAGTCGATGTCGACTACGGGTCGCGCTGCGGACATCACGGGTCTGCTGATTGGCAGCTATTCGCTAGCGCAGGCTTTGGCGACTCCGTGGCTTGGTCGACTCTCCGATCGGTACGGGCGTCGGTCCGTCATTTTGCTCAGCTTGCTCGGGAATGCGGCAAGCATGGTGCTTTTTGCGCTCGCCGTGCATCACAAGGTGCTCGCGCTGCTGTTTGTTTCGCGCATTCTCGCGGGAGTGACGGCGGGCAATCTTGGCGCGTGTCAAGCGGCAATTGCGGACGTGACGGAAAAGAGCGAACGGGCCACGGCGATGGGGCGGCTTGGTGCGGGCATTGGGCTTGGGCTCATCGCGGGGCCATTCATTGGAGGTCAAACGGGAAACATTGCACCCTGGGCGCCTCCGGTGGCTGCGGCGCTGATGGCCATTCTCGATTTTGTGCTCGCGGCGATTCTCATGCCGGATACGCGCAAATTCCGTGTCGAGCCGGCGCTGGATGTCTCGGGGCAGGTGACGAAGTCCGTGCGGCTCATTGATATGCTCCGCGATCGTCGAATGGCTGCTGTGTTGGCACTTTTCTTTTTGACGTTCACGGCGATGACTTGTATGAGCGTGGCTTTGCCGCTGCTCTCCCATCTGCGTTTTGGGTGGACGGGTGTGCAAGTGGGGTACATGTTCGGCGCGTTTGGCGTGTGCGGCGTGGTGATTCAGGGATTTTTGATGAAGCGTCTTTCCGCGCGCTTCAATGAAGTTTCCATGGTGATCGCCGCGGGCGTGTTCATTGCGGCCGGAATGCTTTTTGCCGCGGCGGCAACGCAGCCTTGGATGCTCGTGGTGGGTAATATTTTGATCGGCATTGGAGTATCGATCAACAACCCGCTCATTTCGGCATTGGCATCGAAGATGGCGCCTCCTGGGATGCAGGGGGTGGCGCTCGGGTATGCTCAATCGTCAGGAAGCTGGGCGCGCACGATTTGGCCTCCGACATGGGGCTTCATGTATGAGCATGTGGCGCCGGTTGCTCCCTTCTTTGGAAGTGCGATTGCGTCGCTCTTGATGGTTTTCGTGGCTGCAACGCTGCGAGCACAACCGGCGCCCGTGTCGGTTCAGAAACCGACCGAAAACTAGCCTACAGTCCGTTCAGCTCGTCGACGACTTGAAACACCGCGCCGATGTCATAGAAATCGACGGCGACGAAGTTCGGGACTTGCCCGCCTTCCGTCTGACATTGTTTGGCCCGTGCCGAGAGCAAATCGTACGCATTCGCAATTTGCGCTCGTTCGGGGGTCGACAATGGATCGGACAGCCAGTGGTTCATCAAGAATAGCTCATTGCCTTTCGTGCCGCGATTGGGCGCGCACGTGAAGTCTTCGGGCGTGGCGAAGGTATACGGCGTATCCCACGCGATATCCCAAAAATGGTGATACCATGTGGGAGGTGGTTGTTCACTTTCGGCGCCGGAGACGATTCGTTTGCCGCTTTCGATCATTTCTCGGAGCGTCGGCCACGGTTTACCCATTTCGTGGGCGTACATCATGTCGGCAAGGCCCGCAGCTTTGAAGGCTTGCTCGGTTTCTTGCGGCGTGATGCCGTCTTGAATGATGAACGTCAAGACTTCGTGCGGATGCGCGTCCAGAAATATTTTGATGTCCCGCAACGCATCGACGAGGAGCGTATTGCCGAGCGCGCAGACGGAATGGCACAAATACAGGTCGTCGTTCCATTTGTGCGTATCGATCAGCATGGCGCGGATGCCGTCGTCGAGCTGCCGGTTCATGCTGAAGTTTTGATTTGCTGCCGCCCACCCGAGCTCGAAGTTGCTCATTGCGTTGTGGGTGGTGGGAAATGCCACTTCGTCATAGCGGCGGTCGCAAAGCTCTGCGCGTCCGTTGCATTCGGAAGGTGGCGGGGGTTTGAGTGGCGCCGACGTTGGGACTGATTCTCCGCAGGCGGCAATGCAAGAAAGACTCGCACACAGGGCGAGTCTATAAAGCAGGGGTATCGTGGACATGCTGGCCACGATACCCGATTTGGCGAAGCTAAGAAAGAGCCGGGGGACGAGTCTTCGAGCGGTTTGTTTGTTCGAAGCCCCGCCCCCCGACGGCGAGCGGAATCAGCGTTTGCGGCTGACTTCGCCTTGAATTTGGCGCCGCACTTTTTTCACTTCGGCTATGGGCAGTGCACGCAATAGCTCGGCGATTTTGGCGTATTCGTCTTCTGAGGCGAAGGCCAAAATGTACATCGGCGGCAAGTCGAATCCACGCGCGAGGCGCTGAATCGTGCCAATCGTGATTGCAGCGAGCCCGTGCTCGACGCTCGATAGGTGCCCCTTCGACAATTCGCTGGCATCGGCCAGGTCGGCGAGGGACATGTTGCGTTCCAGGCGAAGCTCGCGGATTCGGGCGCCAACTTGTTGTGCGTAAGGATCGGGCGTGGCTCGTCGCGGCATGTTTTATGGTTTTCGGGCAGCCAATACCGCCCGACCGGCCTCCTCGAGCCGGGTTTTAGACAGGTTCACCAAAGAATCGCCAGCGTGATCGACGTTGCGGCGCACGGCAAACCAGCGGTTTTCCGCTGCATTCACCGGCCGCGTTCGTCATCGTCACTGACGAGTTCCAATATGCATCGTTAGGACGAGCTCGTCACGTCGAAACTTCAATGGGTCGGACATTGATCGTCCGGTCATGAATTTCTGCGGAAACGAGGCTCGATGGTGCTACCGGAGCTTTGCGGAGACTATGGTGAGCGAACCGAATGACGCGCCGCGCCGGACTCGTGAGGGTCGGCGGCGAAAATGCGCATTCACTTGGCCATTACGGCGGTCGGAGTGGAGTAGCGTGCCGAAGAGATGATGGCTGCGATTTCCGTAATGCTCTCGGCATCGAAAAGCTGTTTCGGCAGATAGCCATGCGCGCCGAGCATGGGGGTCATGCGCTCGAGTGTCTTACGCTCCATATTACTGCAGAGCACGATGCGTTTGGTTTTTCCGAACGTACCCTGAATGAGACGCGAGATGACATTGCCATCCAATTTGGGCATGCAGATATCGAGCAATATCACGTCGCAGTTGGATTCGTGGACTGCCAATAGGCTTCCGAACGGGCCGCGATGAAAGCGAGCCGGAAACCCCGCATTCTCGAGCAGTTTGAGTGCTTTCGTCCCGAACACGACATCGTCGTCGATGATCACGATCCGCGCCTTCGTCGTTGTTTTCATTTGCCTGATCCCCCCTTCCGAAACGAGAAAACTTCCGTTCCCAGCATGTACCGCAGGAACTGCGATTGTTTTGTCGGCCTGGCATTACCTTACGTTAGTGTAGGCTTTCCAATTTTCAAATTTTAAATGGTTGTCGAGATTTGAGGCAATTGATGGTGTGATGCACGCACGTTGCGATACAACAACCCGGGATTGACCGGAATCGAGCTTCAGGAGAGACCCGAACTTGCCTTAGTGAGAAACTGTGAGTGTTCATAGAGATTTGCCCGTGCGTCGAAATGTTGCGCATGAACTCTCGTAACGAAACGGGATTTTCATTTCGGATCATCCGTGTTAGTCGAAAGCGTGCTATGAGGTTGACCGTCCCGATCGCGCTCGGGATTTCGAGGAGGTTATGGACGTGACACAGGCGAAAATCGGGCTCGTGGGACTTGCCGTCATGGGCGAAAATCTCGCGTTGAACATCGAACGGCATGGTTTTCCGATCGCGGTGTACAACCGTGATCCCGAAAAGGTCGACCACCTTTTGGAAAACCGCGCGAAGGGACTGCAATTTTTCGGCGCGCACACGGCGGCCGATTTTGTACGGCTGATCGAAAGGCCGCGCAAAATCGTTCTGCTCGTCAAAGCTGGGCAGCCGGTTGATTGGACCATTGAGCAATTACGGCCGCATCTCGAGGCGGGCGATATCGTCATCGATGGGGGCAACTCTTGGTACGAGGACACGGAGCGGCGTCAGAAGGAGCTTGCCGCGTCTGCAATTCGCTTCATTGGGTCGGGCGTGTCGGGTGGTGAGGAAGGCGCGCTTTGGGGGCCTTCGCTCATGCCCGGAGGGGAGCGCGACGCGTACGAGGAGATTCGTCCGATATGGGAAGCCATTGCGGCGAAAGTCGACGATGGGCCGTGCGTGACGTACATCGGTCCGGGAGGCTCGGGTCATTTCGTAAAAATGATCCACAACGGTATCGAATACGGAGACATGCAGCTCATTGCCGAGGCGTATGACATTTTGCATCGTGGTCTAGGGTATTCGGCCGATCGGCTTGCGGAGATTTTTGCCAAATGGAACGAAGGCGTCTTGTCTTCGTTTCTGATCGAAATCACGGCCAAGATTTTTCGCGCCAAAGATTCTGAATCGGGCCAACCGCTCGTCGATCTCATCGTGGACAAAGCGGGGCAAAAAGGTACCGGGCTTTGGACGTCGAAAGTCGCGCTCGATCTCGGAGTGGCCATTCCGACGATCGACGCGGCGATCATGGCGCGGCTGCTTTCCGCTCGAAAGACGGAACGAGTCGAGGCGTCGCGAGTGCTTCCGGGGCCAAACGCGCAGGTGAGCCGCAGCGACGAAGACGATATCGTTCGCGCAGTACACGATGCTTTGTATGCCGCGAAAATCTGTTCGTATACGCAAGGAATGGCTTTGCTACGAACAGCATCGGAGACCTTTCATTGGGATTTGCATCTGGGGGAAATCGCGCGCATTTGGAAAGGTGGCTGCATCATTCGTGCGCAATTCCTGGATGGCATTCGCGAGGCATACGCCAAACGGCCGACCCTGCCAAGCTTATTGCTCGACGAACGATTCCGTGAGGCCATGGCGAATAGCCAGCCGGGATTCCGTCGCGCCATTGCATTCGCGCAGTCTCTCGGCATTCCCTGTCTCGCGTTCTCGTCGAGCTTGGCTTATTACGACAGCTACAGATCCGAGCGTTTGCCTCAGAACCTTACCCAAGCGCAACGCGACTTTTTTGGGGCGCATACGTACGAGCGGATAGACAAACCCGACGTTGGTCCGGTCCACACTGACTGGTCGGCTCTCGTAGGCTGACGTCGTTCGTCCGTTTCTCCGCCGACAACCTCTTACCCCTCGCTGCATTGCGCTCCTCACCCCCCCAACCCCCTCTCCAACTTCGCGGCTTTGCCGCTACGTAGAGAGGGGGAGACAGATCGATTAGAACACGATTCCCCCTCTCCACGGAGCGAAGCGCAGTTGGAGAGGGGGCCAGGGGGTGAGGTGAGCCATGGAGAGGTGCACCTCGCTCTCATCTGGGATCTCACCGAATACGCCCCCGATATCGATCTCGACGAACACGAAGCCATTACCGGTCCCTGGCGTTATCCTCCCACCGCCAAGTTCGAGCGCCTCTTGCGCCACACCGGCATTCCCCTCGGTTTTCTCTTCAATGGCAAACACCTGCGCCTGGTGTATGCCCCGAATGGTGAATCCACCGCACATCTGACCTTTCGCGTCGAACATCTGCGCGGAGCCGACGGTCGCCCGCTGCTCGCTGCATTGGATTTGTTGCTCCACGCCCGCCGCGCGTATACCGCCGCCCCCGAACATACCCTCCAAGGATTGCTCGCGGAAAGTCGCCGCCGACAAGCCGACGTCACCGAAGAATTGGCCAAACAAGTCTTCGAAGCCGTCGAAGTTTTGCTGGCCGGATTCGAAGCCGCCGCCGCGCGCGATATCACCGGCGACCGAAATGATTGGCTCCGCCGAGCGCTCGAAGCCGAAGGCGACCATTTTTATCAAGGCGTTTTGTCTGTCGTCCTCCGGTTGGTATTTTTGCTTTATGCCGAAGACCAATCGCTTTTGCCCGTCGACCATCCCCTCTATGCCCAGCACATGGGAATCGGTGCGCTTTATTCGCGTCTCGTCCACGACGCCGGCGCGCATCCCGAAAGCATGCACCATCGCTTTGGCGCCTTCGGACGCTTGTTATCGCTCTTCCGCGCCGTTTTCTTTGGCGTTCGTCATGGCACCCTCGAGCTTCCTGCCCGCCGAGGACGCCTCTTCGATCCGAATACCTATCCCTTCCTCGAAGGCGGTTTGCCCGAATGGACCGCCGCAGTCACCGATCCCGCCGCCCGTTCCGCCGCAACACCTCCCAGCATCGACGACGGGACCATTTATCGCGTTTTGCATAGCCTCGTCGTCTTCGCCGGCCAGCGCCTGAGTTACCGCACGCTCGATGTCGTCCAGATTGGCAGCGTCTACGAATCGCTCATGGGGTATCACGTCGTCCGCGTGGAGAGCCCAGCCGTGCGCTTGGGAAAACTCGGCGTGTGGGTCGAGACGGCCGCGCTGCGTCTGATGAGCGCCACCGATCGCGCGCGGTATTTGAAAGAAACGTGCGGGCTCAATCCGGCTCCCGTCGCGGCGATCGAAAAAGCCGTCAAAGAGTTTGGCGCGGATACGCAATCTTTGGCCGAAGCGCTCGCGACACATGCCTCGGGTCGCAAAGGTCAATCGACCAAGCATCGCGCGGACACGGGCAAGCTGGTCCTTCAGCCCGGCGAGGAACGACGGCGCACGGGAACGCATTACACGCCTCCTGCGCTCACGGAAAAAGTCGTCCGCCGGACGCTGGAGCCGCTGCTCGGGTGTTTGGGCGCGGAGCCATTGCCGGAGCAATTGTTGCAGCTCAAGATTTGCGATCCCGCGATGGGCTCGGGGGCGTTTTTGGTGGCCGCGTGTCGAGCGTTGGCGACGGAGATCGTGGCGGCGTGGACGCGTCAGGGCAAACTCGCGGGCATCATCGAAATCTACGGCGATGCCCATTTGCATGCGCGAAGGCTGGTAGCGCAGCAATGTTTGTATGGCGTGGACAAGAATGCGGCGGCGGTGGAGCTGGCGAAGTTGTCGTTATGGCTGGTGACCTTGAGCCGGACGCTTCCGTTTACGTTCGTGGACCATGCGTTACGGCACGGGGATAGTTTGGTGGGGCTGGATTTCAAGCAGATTGGTGCATTTGATTGGGCGCCCGAGAAGCAGAGCGAGTTCGTGGAATTGCAATTGCGCGACGCGCTGGATCAAGCGGTGGAATTGCGGCAGCAGTTATTGGCGCTGGCGGATCACGAGGACGCGGGGTCGCAGGCGGAGAAGCGTCGGCTCTTTGATTTTTCGCAGCAAGCGATTGAAAAGGTGCGCGTGGTCGCGGACGTGTGCGTGGGGGCGTTTTTCGCCGAAGCGAAAGACACGGCGCGGGAGAAAGAGCGTAATCGTCGGTTGGCCTTGGTCGAGCAATGGTTAGGGAAGGACAATGCCGAGGCGGGGCAGGAATTGGAGCAACTGGCGGCGGAGGTGCGGTCGAAGCTGTCGCCGTTTCATTGGTGGATCGAGTTTCCCGAGGTGTTTTTCCAGGAGCGGCCGGATCCGTTGCAAGGCGGAGCGAAGACGGGCGCGGC
>CAZETM010000141.1:0-15941 GCA_964514885.1 uncultured Polyangium sp.
GATCCGATCTTGTCTCCCCTCTCCACGGAGCGACGCCGTCGCGTAGTTGGAGAGGGGCCGGGGGTGAGGTGCGGAGAAATTTCCACCGCGCCGGACTTCAAGTACGATCACGATCTTCCGTGCGTTCATCCACGTTGCTTCTCGTTCTCGGCCTGGGCTCGTCGACAGCAGTGTCCCTCGTGTCGGTTGGGTATTTTTACGCGCCGCGTTCGCCCGTCGTGCAAGGGCTGAACATCGGCGAGCGTCGAGTTCCTGATCGAGCTTCGCCTGCAACTTGGCTCGCGGATCGACAACTCGACGTCGTTGGATGGGGCATGCGCCTGCATCACGATGGCGAGATCATCGACGCGACGTTTGCTGAAGTCGGCGTCGAGATCGACGTGAACGAAACGCTCGTGCGCGCTGCCGAAGTGGGGCATTCGGGATCGACCGTGCGTCGATTCAAAGAGGCTGCGCGAGCGCGTCGCGGCGAGATCGACGTGCCTCTCGTGTTTTGGATCGACGAGAAAAAGGCGCGTGCGTTTTTCGAGAAAATCGCGCCAAGGTTTTACCGCGCGCCCGTCGATGCAGTGCTCGACATCGAAAACAAACGCAGAATCGAAGACCAACCAGGCCGCGACCTCGACATCGATGCGAGTTTGGACGAGCTGCGTGCAGCAACATTCGAAGACGGCGTTCCCGTGCGTCTGATGACGCGTCGAGTGGCCCCGAAGGTTTCATCTTCCGAACTGGCGCAAGTCGATGTCACGCGCGTCGTTTCATCGTTCGACACAACGTTCTCCATTTGGGGATCCGGCGCGGGTCGCTACGTGAACATTCGCAACGCGGCGAAGAAGATCAACGGCACGGTCATCCCGGTGGGCGGCATGTTTTCGTTCAACGATCGTGTCGGTCCTCGGACGCGTGACAACGGTTTCACGCTCGCGCCCGAGATTCAGGGCGACGAACTGACTGATGGATACGGCGGCGGAGCTTGTCAGCTTTCATCGACGCTTCATGCGGCTGCAGTCTTCGGCAATCTGCGCATCTTGCGTCGGCAGGGGCATTCGCGCGCATCGAGCTACGTGAAGCTCGGCCTTGATGCGACCGTGCACTTTCCGCTCGTCGACTTGCAGATCGAGAACTCGCTTCCGTACGCGGTGATGATTCACGCGTACATCCCGGAGCCAGGTCGCGTGCGCGTGGAGATCTTGGGAGGCGATCCTGTCGCGAAGATCGAATACGGATATGCGGTTGGACAAACCTACGACTTCGTCCGACGCATCACGGTAAAACAGCATCTACCCGCTGGAAAACGTATCCATCGCCAGAAGGGCGTTCCGGGGTTCGACGTCACTTCGGTCGTGCACGTGACGTACCCCGATGGCCGCGTCGAAGACCGTCATTGGTTCAGCGGATATCGTCCGTCGCCCGAGGTGTATTGGGTGAGTGGGAACTACGACGAAACGCTGCTGCCGCCGTTGCCTCAACGCGCCAAGGGCGTCGAAGGAAGGCTCGCAGAAGGCGCGACGGAAGCGGCATCGTTCCCGCTGTAGGGACTGGATTCGGTCGGCTCTGCGCAGCAACGGAAGCCGACCTCGTAGTACCGAAACTGAGGGCCATGCGAGTCGTTGGTGCCTCGGCAGTGCGCCCAGGGTTTGGCCCAAAATCCACCTTTGAGCGACGAGCGATAACGCCACGCACTACGTGACGTCGTGACCCATTCTTCGACGTTGCCTACGAGATCTTTGATGCCGTACTCGCTGGCGCATCGCGTGCGCGAGCCACTCGGTTCGCCTTGATAAACCCGAAAGGTTTCGATCTCTCGAACGCGTTTTTCTTCGGCGTTGAGTTTTGCTTCGCTGTACGGCATGAAATCTTTCGCCGAGTTGCACGCATCTTTCTCGAACGCGTGTCCGTAGGGCCAGGGCGCTGTGTCCGGCCCTTCGCACGCCAACTCCCATTCGAACTCGGAGCACAGACGCTTGCCGGCTTGCGCGCACGCAACTTCCGCTTCGACAAACCGCATCATGACGTGCGGCTTCACGCCTTCTCGATTCGGCCACTCGTGCTCATCCATGCACACACGAACGGGCGTTGCTTGTGGCTCGAGCGCGAGCAGGCCCGGTAGAAACGCGTAGCAGTGACCGCGGTTCCAGGACGTACAGAGACGTTGAACGTACTCGTAGTGCACGCCTTCGACCAAACGTGTGTCCGCGGGGCACGTCATCTTGGAAGGCGTGACTGGCTCCATCGGTGCAGCGATGACCGGTGAGGCTGCAAGGGCTTGGGCGATGAGCGTCTCGAAGAGCACGACTACGTTATCGATCGTAGCCCAGCGCTTTTGGTGGGCCGCATTTTCGGCAGGCTTTGACCAACTTTCGCTTCAGTCGAGGCGTATGCCCAAGCTAGGATCCCGCGTCATGCGATGGACGAGGGTGGTGCTTGTCGGTGCTGCCGCACTAGGTTTTGCGGGGCTCCAGGGTTGCGGCGGTAAAGTCGTGATCGACGCCGATGGCGTTGGGGGAGCTGGTGGATTCGGCGGAAGCGGCGGAAATTCTTCGACGGGCGGTGCGGGCGGAGGTTCGTCATCGGGCTCCGGTGGCAACACCTGCGTCGAAGGCACATGCAGCGGGACCCCTGACGGATCGTGTGATTGCTCGGCCTCGTGCAGCGGTGTGCAGGTCCAAGCGACGTGTTTCTCGACGGGGGACGTGTTCGCGTGTTCGTGCTCTGTCGCAGGCGAAGTCAAAGCCAAGTGTGAAGCTCCAGCAGGCTCTTTCGCGTGTGACGTGAAAGTCGGCTGCTGCGCCGAGTACTTCCCCTAGTTTGTACATTGTTTGTACATTTGGGGCTTCGGATCGCCTTCGGCGTCCTTCGCCCCAAACCCCCTGATTAGTTCGTCCTCAAAGCATCTACCGAGTTGCGCATACGCTTGCTGGACAAGGGAGTTTGTCCTTCTGCAAGTCGCAACACGTGATGTGCAAACCCGGTGACCGCTTCGTTGTGCACCGCTGCGATGATGCGTCGCTTCTTGGCCAAACGTCGCAGCAGCGCATCGAGTTCGCTCACGCTCTCCGCATCGAGATGCGCTTCAGGCTCGTCGAGCACGATGAGGGCCGTGTCTCGCACGAGCGCTCGGGCAAGCATCACGCGGCGTGCTTGACCGCGCGATAGCGAGGCAATGCGCAGAGACAAAAGCGCATCGTCCGTCAGCGCTCGGGGTCGCAACGAGGACAACAGACCTACCGCATCGAGCACTTCGAGAAGACGCGCTCTGGGCACATCCTTGTCGAACGCGAGCAACGCTTGCTCGATGGTCGCTTCCGGCGGCTCGAACGGTCGTTGCGAGACGAACGCAACACGATCTCCACTCACGCGCGCCAGATCACTCGTTGGTTGTCCATCCACGAGAATGCGTCCCGAAACGGGCGTGACCAGTCCGAGCAGCAAGTAGAGCAGCGTGGTTTTTCCTGACCCGTTTGGTCCGAGCACCGCGAGACTTTCGCCCGCGGGAAGGACGAATTCGAGGTCGAGCAGCGGTGGTCCAAGCGGACGCGAGTAGGCGGCGTCGTTGCGGTTCGCATACGAAAAAGTCACGCGCTCGATGCGAATCTCACTCGCTGGATCGAGCGCTGCTTTCTCGCGATGGTGCTTCGCGTATTCAGTGACCGCGAGGTGTTCTGCGACGAGGTCCGACATGGAGGCGAGTTCATTTTTCGCCGATAGAAAACTCGAGACGCCACCCAAGAACATTTGCAGCGTTGGTGCGGCGGAAAGAACGAGCAGGAACGTGCGGTAAACCTCGTGCTCCGTCGGCACGTGCACGGCTGTTCCAACGAAGAGCGAGCTGTACGCGAGAGCCGTGAGCAGCGCGGCAACCAATGCTCCCCACGAGGCAAGCGCGTTGGTCGTTCGAGCGCGCAGCTCCATCCGAGACAAACCCTGCACGTCGTGTCGTAATTGATCGACGAACGCGGAGCCTCGACCATGCGCGACCAGTTCTACTGCACCGGAAAAGCCCGCATCCGCAGACGCGAGCAGTTGTCGCGTGCGTTCGAAGACGGTGCTCCATGCTTCTTCGACGCGACGCGAGGAGATCATCGTCACGACGCCGCCAACGAGACCTGCAGCAATGAGCGGCGGCAGGACGGACATGCCGATTTCTATGGCGAGCATCGCGGTCACGACGGGCAAGGCGAGCGCGGAAGCGAGCACCACGGCGACACCATCGACGGCCCAGCTCACGAGCAGTGGAAGGCCGGTGGCGAAACGCGCGGATTGAATCTCGGGCGGCGCCATCAGCACCACGTCTCCGCGTTCGAGCGGAGCGGTGTAGATCTCCACGACGCGTAGACGAACCGAGCGCGAGAGCGAGTCTGCTGCGCGTGCGCGAACCAGACTCAGCGCGCCCGCACCGATGAGCACTGCCGCCGCCGCCGTGCGCCCTCGATCACCGATCCACAACGCAGCGAGTGGCAAGGCCAGGCGTTGTGCAAAGGCCGCGATCGTGACGATGCAAAGGCTCGTCCCGCAGCCTCGTAACAACGCGAGCGACGGAGTGACGACCGATTCGAGCGCGCGAGCCTTAGGCTTTGCCTCCCCGGGCGCAGACATTTCAGGTGACGAACTTTCCACGCGAGCCGGTGAGCTTGTACCATCGGTTCGGCCGGGGTTGTCGCTGCTCTGCTGACGTCCCGCGAGAATGCCTATGAACACGTTTTCATCATCGATTCGCCGTACGCGCTCTGTGCGATTGGCTTCGACTCTTGCCGCAATTGCTTCTTTGGGAATCGGATTCGCAGCTTGCAGCCGTACTCCGATAGATGCCGATTTCTTCGAAAATTCTGGCGGCGATCCCGTGGGCGGCGGAGGTCAAGCCGGGCAGGGTGGCCAGGGCGGACAAGGTGGAAGTGCTGGACAAGGTGGCGGGGCGGAATGCGTAGTTTCCCAGGAATGTATCGATAACGACCCTTGTACGACGGACGCATGCGTTGCTGGCAGTTGTGTGAATGGTCCTCGCGACGATGATAACGATGGTTTTCCTCCTCTCGCGTGTGGCGGAGGAGATTGCAACGATGCCAATCCCCAGGTTTTTCCCAAGAATCCCGAAAATTGCACGGACGGTGCCGACAACGATTGTAATGGCGTAGCGGATTGTTCCGATCCGGCCTGCAAAAAAGCACCGAAATGCGGGTGTGTGCCGTCGCCGGGAGGGGAAGCTTGTAGCAATGGTATCGACGACGATTGCGATACGATTGTCGATTGTTTCGATGCGGATTGCCAAGGTACTCCCGCGTGCGGTTGTTTGGCGAGCGAAACATTTAGTTGTGACAATGGTTTTGACGACGACTGTGACGGGCTCATCGATTGCGACGACGTCGATTGCGTTGGAACCACGACTTGTTCGTGCCAAGCGGTGACCGAATCGTGCTCGAATGGCTTGGATGACGATTGCGATCTGCTCGTCGACTGCGCGGATCCCAATTGTTCTGGCGTATTCCCGTGCGTCTGCGCGCCTCCGGGCAAACCGGAAGTGTGCATGGGCGGGCTGGACGAAGACTGCGACAAACTGATTGATTGTGCCGATCCGCAATGTCTCGTTTCGCCTGCGTGCCAGAATTGCGTGGCCGAGGTATGCGACGACGGTAAAGACAACAATTGCGACAACAAGATCGATTGTGCGGACCAGGCTTGTTTCTTTGCACCGAATTGCATGCCCATAGCAGAGATTTGCAACAACGGCAAAGACGACGACAACGACACGTTGGCCGATTGTCAGGATCCTGATTGCGCCAACAATCCGATTTGCGTGCTCGAGCAGGCCAATTGTTTGTCCCCCAAGCTCATCCCAGGCTCGGGCTCGTACACGGGAGATACGACGGGCAACGTGAGTGAAACCAAGGGGCTATGCGGCGGAGATGCCGGGGAGGCCGTATTTTATTTCGTGCTCACCGATCCGTCTCATGTGGTGCTCGATACCGTCGGCACGGCATTCGACTCGATGCTTTACGTGCGCACGGGCAAGTGCAATGCGGGTAAAGAAATTGGTTGCGACGACGATAGCGGTGGCGTGCAATATTCAGCAAAGCTGGAGTTTACGCTGCTGTATCCCGGAACGTATTACGTGTTTCTCGACGGATACACCATCGATCCCGAGCTTGGAGCGAATGAAGGCCCATTCGTGCTCAATGTGCTCATCGAGCCCAATCCGGTGGAGATGTGTAATGACGGCAAAGACAACGACGGCGACATCTACGTCGATTGTGCGGATCCCGATTGTATTTCGTTCGGGAATTGCGGAACGTGCAAAAATGGCGGCCCGGCAAGTCCAGAGTTTGGCTCGGTCGCTTGCACCAATGGCATCGACGACGATTGTGACGGAAAATTCGACTGCGTCGACGACGATTGCAGCGCGAGCGATTATTACGTCACCGAATGTTGCAACGGGCTCGACGAAAACGGCAATATGATCCCCGACGACTTCAATTGCCGGTGCGCGTCGGATGTGGACTGCCCAGGCGGGCAGATCTGCTACACGCATACTGCATTCGCGTGCGGTATTCCGTGCACGAATTACTTTGGGGACATCTGTCCGTTCGTTGCAGCGGGGTCGTATTGCAATCTGGCGACGAATCAGTGTGAGTTTTGATTGCGAACAATAGATTCGTTACGTGACGACTCCGTTGCCTCAGGAAAATCCCTACATCGAGACCCGGGTTTTCTCGACTCGACTTGTGACGCCGAAAGCGGAAACATTGCGTCCACGCGATGACATACACGAAGATCAACCGTGGCCCGCTGGCAGAGGACGACAGCGGCCCGCCTTCGGAGCCGCGAACGGCGTTTCCGAATGCGGATGAAACGTCGATACGCTCGACGCGCCGCCGGTTGCCAAGCGGTCGTTTTGCACGTATCGAAGCCGTAACTGCCTCGCTTATGGAGGCACACACGCCGCAAGCCGTTTCCGAACTCATTTTGGACGTCGGTATGACCGCGTTCGGCGCGAGCACTGCCGTGTTGCACTACCTCGAAGGCGACGGTTTGGTGCTCGGCGCAGCGCGAGGAGTTCCGCTCGGGGTTGAGGAAACTTGGCGGCAAAAGACGCTCGATGCCTCGATCCCTATGACGCATGCGTTGCGGCTGCGCAAGCCGCTTTTCATTGAAACCGAGACGGAATGGGCGTCGTGTTTTCCCGATGCGGTGCGTAATCCTTTCGGGCCGCCTGGGGCGCGGATTGCCCTACCGCTCATCGTGCAGGATCAAGCCATCGGTGTGATTGGGTTCAGCTTCGCTGGGGATGTCGCATTTTCGGACGAAACCCGGGGATTTGCCACGACGCTTGCCCGTCAATGCGCTCTTGCTCTCGATCGAGCGCGTCTTTACGCGGCCCACGAGCAAAAAAGCCGGATGCTGGAGGCATTGATTCAGGCGTGCCCCGTAGCCATTTCACTCTTCGATCGAAATGGTACCGTGCGTTTGTGGAATCCGGCAGCCGAACGAATATTCGGCTATCGTGCCGAGGAAGTGCTGGGAGGACATTCGCCGTCGTTCATGGGCACTCGCTCCGCGCCCCATATCGACTTGGCGACCATCACGAGCGGCGCGACGTTGGATGGCGTCGAGATCGAATGCAACCACAAATATGGATTTCCCGTCAACGTTTCGTTGCACGCTGCGCCCATCAAACATGTCAATGGCACGACGCAATACCTCGCTCTCGCCACCGATATTGGCGAACGTAAACAAGCCGAGTCCGACTTGCGCCATGCAAACGACGTCGCTCGTGATGCCGATCGCCGCAAAGACGAGTTTATCGCATTGCTCAGCCACGAGTTGCGCAATCCACTGTCTCCCATTCTGACTGCGCTGCACCTCATGCGCCTCAAAGGTGACAGCCGTACGGAACGCGAGCGCCAAGTCATCGAGCGGCAGGTCAAACATTTGGTCTCGCTCGTCGACGACCTGCTCGACGTATCTCGAATCACGCGAGGCAAAGTCGATTTGCGTTTGGAGCCGATCGAAATTCAGCGCGTGCTGTCGCGTGCAATCGAAATGGCCAGCCCGCTTTTCGAGCAGAAACGGCACGAGTTGTTATTGGACGTGCCTTCCCAGGGAATCGTCGTCGAAGTCGATGAGACGCGTATGGCTCAGGTGCTCGCCAATCTGCTTACGAATGCCGCGAAATATACCGACATCGGTGGGCATATCGAGGTACGCGCGCGCCGAGATAAAGATCGCGCCGTCATCACTGTTCGCGACAATGGCATTGGCATTCGCCCCGAGCTACTTCCGCATATTTTTGAATTGTTCGTACAGAACGAGCGTGGTTCGGATCGGGCAGGAGGTGGCCTCGGTTTGGGCTTGGCGCTCGTCCGAAGCCTCGTGGCGCTGCACGGTGGCCAGGTGCGCGCTCGGAGCAATGGTCCAGGAGAAGGCAGCGAGTTCGAGATATTTTTGCCGTTGTCCTTGAACGTGCAGCGTAAAACCTCGACGCTTCCTGAACCCCTGGTCCCACGCAGCGCACAATCTCGCCGGATCCTCGTGGTCGACGACAATACCGATTCAGCCGAGATGATTGCCTTGGTGCTCGAAAGCGAGGGGTATGAGGTGCGGACCGCTCATGATGGTCCGCATGCTTTGGCCGTGGCTACGTCTTTCCAGCCGGAAATTGGCATTCTCGATATTGGTCTTCCGGTGATGGATGGCTACGAGCTGGCGGGCGAATTACAGAAAGCTTTAGGCAATTCCATTACCCTGATTGCCGTCACCGGGTATGGGCAACACCACGACATCCAGCGTGCGTACCGAGCTGGCTTTTCTCGCCATTACGTCAAGCCCGTCGATACGAAGACGCTGCTGCAGGTTATTTCGTCAGAACTCCGCAGCAGCCTCGAACAAGCTCAAACGTAGGGAATGCTCAATTGCCCGCAATTACGCTCCAATTGCTGCGTCAATTTTTTTGAGCGTCAAAGGCCCGACCACTCCGTCGTCCCCGAGTCCGAGGCCTCGTTGAAATTCCTGAATGGCTTGTTCCACGCCCAAGTCGAACATACCGTTGACCCCTGCCGGTAATCGGAAACCAAGCTGCAAAAGGGCTTGTTGCAGCGCCATGACGGCTGGCCCTTCCGCCCCGCGTCGCAAGGTCGTTCGTCCTTGGGCAATGGCCTCGAGCTGCTCCCGTCCGGCAAAAAGCGCACTATGCAATCGTGCCGTGGGTTTGGCAGGCGTCGTTGCTGGAGGGGTCGGTGCGGGTGTCGTCGTTGCAATCGGTTTGGCGAAGGGATCATCCGTGGGATGCGACGATGCTTGAATGAACGGATCGTTCAAACAATCGAGCCCGTCCTCTTTCATGTGTTGCCAATAGAGTTGGAACTGCTTCCACGCGGGAATCCACGCTTTGCCTCGGGCTTTGCCATAAAAATAGCGACCCACGAGCGGCACCAAGAGTTTGTCGCGTTCAACCGAAGGTGACCCCGGCGGCAGTTGAGGCAAGGCCCATTCGAGGCAGCCGGTTGCATAACCAGGTGCCCAATGTTTTAGATGGGAAACTAGGTTGAATAGCGCCTGCGTCGCAATGGCTTCGGCATTCGTGATTTGCCCGGCGCTGATCAAGAAAACGCCGAGCTGCGCATCCGCGGCGGATTCACGTGTTTCGGGCGATCGCGCGACCTGAATGAGCAAATTCAGCAGCGGCAGCGAAGCGCGCATCACCTCCAGCGCCTCCTGCTTGCCCGTGACGACGCGTTTCTTTTGGAGATCGACGATATCGTACGTATTGCTCTTTCGATAACGAACGCCTGCGTCTTCCAAGGCAGCGCGGATCGCGTTGTTCGTCAAAAGGCGATTCATGACCGCTCCCAGCCATCCGAGACCTCCCCAGCCGGTTCCCCACGTGACGATTTGGCTATCGTACGTATTGATCGACGCCGTGGTTCCTTCGCGGGTTTGAAATGCAAGGAAGGCGCGGATCCTTTGGCGGTCCGCTGACGACGCGATGGCCATTTTCTTTTCGAAGTATTCGCGCAACCAAGCTCGATGCGCCTTGTCCTCGAGAGCCCAATACACATGTCCCTTGCCATAAGGCTTGAGATTCGGCTCGGAAGCAACCGCCGCGCGGGTTTCTTGGATAGCCTCGAGAATGCTCGAGGGAAGCTCTTTACCGGCCCAGCCTTTGCCCGAGTCCTGCGCGTATTCGTACCACTTCGGTTCCTCGTTCGCCGTGCCAAAGGATCGGAGCTGCGTCTCTTCCGTCACGACCGGCGGGTGTACGAACGGAGGTGGAATCAAAATGTCGCAATAGGCGGCGAATGATTCAATCCTCGCGACTCGTTCCAGAGCCATTTCCGCTTCGTTACGGATGGCCTGGTCGATCGACTCCGTGGCATTCGTGTCGTCGCTGAGGGCGTCACATCCATCGAGCGCGATCTCCCAAAGGTATCGTCCTTGCGTGTCACGCAGGATGCGATGCGCGAGCATGCTCGGATCGATTCCTGGATGAGTGGAAAGCACGAAGTTCTTGGTGAGCTGCACGAGCGCACTTTCCACGGCTTCCGCTGTGGAGCCCGATGCGGGAGCGACGTGGAGCAGGAAAACATTGGGCGGAAAATTTTGGCTAGACATCGCGAATTTCGTGAATGATCCACTGTTTACAGGCGCATGTCAACAGCGACGTAACGTGTTCGAAACAAGGTGCGCGACACGACTTTGCCCGTCCGATAATATCTAAAGCGCCGTGCGAGACAGAAGTAATGAATTCGTCTTCATCGAATGGTCATAATCCTGCGAATCAGGCGTGCGCGCGTCGCCATTTGCGGTAACCTCTGCCGCCTACTTGTTGAGACAGCGAGTGTGGGGATTGAAGGGCCGAGATGTCGGTTATTCCATTCCTTGGTTTAATGTCGTCCGAGCTGTCCCAGGGGGAAAAGAAATGCGTAAACGTTGTAGCGTCCGTGTAGTGGCTCTTCTTGGACTTTGTGCCGTGATGGCCGCAGCGTGCGGCGGTAACGAGGAAACTCCCGTCAATACGGCTACGGGCACCGCGGCAGGGGCCGTGGCGTGGACTCGAGTGCTGAGCGGAGAGGGCGAACAGGCAGGTTGGCAGATATCGACGACCAAAGCGGGTCAGATCGTCATGGTCGGGACGATGCAGGGCCGCGTGGATTTCGGAGCGGCAGGGAAAATCGATAGCGTTTCGGACAACGATATCTTCATTGCGTGGCTCGATCGAGATGGCAAGGTCGCACGCGTGCGCCGTTTCGGCGAAACGGGCGGTCACGTTCCAACGGGGATCGCGGTCGATTCGTCCGGTGGAGTGGTGATTTCGGGGGTCATGATGGGCGCCATCGACTTCGGCGGCGGGCCAATCGATAGCAAGGGTGGGCCCGATGCGTTTCTTGCGGCCTTCAATGCCAACGGTGATTATCGTTTCGCTTTGCAAGCCGGCAATCCGGATGCACAAACGGGTGGACAAGTTGCGATTGACGATGATGGAAACATCATCTGGTCGGGTACGTTCGAAGGCCAAATCGATATTGGCGCGGTCAGTTTGACGAGCGCGGGAGAGACGGATGCATTCGTGACGAAAGTCAGTCCTTCCGGCGTTACCGTGTGGGCTCGCGCGATTGGAGGCGCCAAGTTCGACGGAGAGATGTCGATGGCCCTGCTACCTCAAGGCCAGGTGCTCGTAAGCGGTTTCTATGAAGGAGCACCCGATTTGGGCGGCGGAGCATTGCCCGATACCGCGACCGCGGACGGACATATGCTCGTGGCGCTTGGCGCTGATGGCAGTTTTGCGTGGTCGCGGGGCGCAGCGAATTCGGCTGGGTTTTTCGCGTACAGTGTGCAGGTCGATGAAACGGGATCGCCGTGGCTGGTCGGCCCATGCGCAGGAGACGTGGATCTGTTCGGAACCAAGATTTCCGCAGGGCAGGGACAGGGAGTTGCCCTTGCCAAACTCGATGCAACGGGTAAACCATTGCTGACCCAAGTGTTTGTCGCGGAAGAACCTGGGAATATCCAGGCGACACGCGCACGTAATGGCGGCATGGTCATTGCCGGGCATTTTGGAAAGAAAATGCAAGTGGGTGGACAAACCTTGACGAGCGTCGGGGACGATGACCTATTCTTCGTCTGGGTGGATTCGGTAGGCCGAGTAACTCGGCACGAACGAGCCGGTGGTGCGGGGCGTGAACGGCTCGGAGACGTATCAATGCTGCCCACGGGACAAGTGGTAGCGACGGGATTGTTCGAGGGATCCATGAACGTCGGCGGCGGGACTCATACGAGCATCGGCGGGCCGGATGGTTTTACCATTATGCTCAACTGAACTCGTGTCCCACTGGCTGCTGAGCGATTCGAGGCTGACCGACGCACCGATTCGCTCGCGACGCCTGTGGAACACTCGCTGTCAGCGACGGCGGCGTCGCAAAGCCAAAATCATGAGGCCAAGCGCTCCAATGCTTGCTCCGCCCGTGCTCGCGTCCGAATACGCGCACGATAGGCCGCCGCTCACGGAATAACCGCCCGTGTCACCATCGCCTCCAGATCCACCCATTCCGCCAGACCCACCATTGATGTCCCTTTGGCGATAATCGGGGACGCCATTGCCGTCTGTATCCGCGGGAGGCGTGTCCAAGTCCTCGTCCCCGGCTTCGATTGCATCTCCGTCGCCATCGTTGTCGCTGTCGGAGTCGAGCGCGTCGATGGTGTCGTCGCCATCGGTATTCGCAGGCTTGTCGAAGGTGCAGACATTGCCGTCGAAACACGATCCGTCGTTGTCCGGGCACAATTCGGTGCAATCGTCGATGGTGTCGCCGTCGCTATCTTTCGACGCAGGATTGGTTCCCAATGTCTTTTCTTCGTCATTGGTAATGCCGTCGCCGTCGATATCGGCGTCGCATGGGTCGCCGGAACCATCGCCATCCAGGTCAGCGCTGACCAGGGCATAATTGCACATGCCCGTCATGGGGTCGCACGTGCCATTGTCGTTATGACAAGCATCCGGCGGCGACGAGCAGGCAATGGGAGCGGAATCGATACACGCCCCGGATTTGCACGCGTCATTCGTCGTGCATGCGTTGCCGTCATTGCAAACGGTGCCGTCGGGCTTGAGGTAATACGCGCAGGCGCCGGTCGCTGGATCGCAAACGCCAACGTCTTGGCAATCGTTTTGCGGCACGCAAACGACGGGCGTATTGCTCTTGCAAATGCCAGCCGAGCACTTATCGCTCTGGGTGCATGGATCGCCGTCGTCACAAGCTGCGGCGTTGTTGACCGCGACGCATCCAATGGCACTGTCGCAAGCGTCATCCGTGCAGACATCCCCATCATTGCAAATCGGCGGCAACCCGCCCACACACGCCGCGTTTGCGCAGATATCCGCGGTCGTGCATGCATCGGCATCGTCGCACGGACTGGTGTTGTTCGAATACACGCAGCCGGTGCCCGGAACGCACGTTTCGTCCGTGCAAACATTGGCATCGTTGCAATCGAGTGGCGGGCCACCTACGCATACGCCTGCTGCGCAGGTATCCGCGGTCGTGCACACATTGCCATCGTCGCACGTGCCCGGATCATTGACCTGTGTCGTTTCCACAGCCGAATCATTCAATGGATTGGCATCGCCCGTTTTCGAGGTAATCGTGGCCGCGTGAGCGAGGGCATCATTGCCAATGCACGTATTCGTTTTCAGTTTCACCGCAAAAGTTGCGCTTGAACCGGCAGCAAAACACGTGGTGGTGCACTCGATGACCCCACCGACGACATTACACGTCCAGTCCGGCGCAGGTATTACTTCCACGAGCGTCGTGCTGGCAAGCACGGACATGGTCCAAACCGGCTCGAGCGCCGTACGGGAGCCTTGATTGACGACGTCGATCTTCAAATCGATTGTTTGCTCCGTTCCGACTGGGTCCGGAGTATCCAGAATGGAAATTCCGAGATCGGTTTGAAGCTGGTCACCACGCAGGCAATTGAGCGAAATCGAATAAAGATAGTCGCCGGTGCTGTAGGCCTGGTCTTCGATCTGTGTATTGACGCCGGCGTAATGGACGCCCGTGTAGGTGGCACGGTAAAGCGCCGCTTCCCCGGGAGACTTCGGCGTGGTGCCCGAAAGCGTTCCTGGACTTGGAGCAGAAAACGAAGTATTGCCGCCATCCGACAAGCCCAGGAGTTGTTTTCCTGCGGCGTCGTAAAGAAATACCGCCGCGTCCAGCGGCGTTTCGTCACGCAATGGGTCGCCATCGATACTGAGGTAAATGAGGTCGCCTGCGTCGGCGCAGAACTTGAACAGGTCCGTGTCGCCCGCTTGACCACCCGTCGAGATGGAGCCCGAGAAGAACAAATTCGCGGCTGTGTTTGCCCCGCCAAACGTATTATTTCCTTCGGTCTCCGGCGTCGCCGACGAATTACCGAGCCCCGTGCCCGGTGGCTGCAAAACCGTATACAAATGATACGGCTCGGCTTGAGTCGAGGACGAAAAGTGCGTCATGCGCAAAAATGCGGGATCGCTTGTGAGCGGAGCGCCAGCAATGTTCGGTGCTGCCGCGCCCCAGTACGAGCTGTTGTCGCCATCATCGTATTCGAGCGTGTCGACCTCGGTCGTAACGCGCATGTCGAAATCGGAGTTATTGCCCGCCACTCCATCGGCCATTGCGAAGACTCGCGTGCCTGCTGCAACTGTTCCGAGCGGATAATAATCCTCGTCGCCTTGAGGAAAAATCGCTCCCGCCAAACCGCATGATAACGCTCCCGTGCTGAACGTGTCGTCATTGGGCTCGGCTTCACGCTGGCACGTGGTCGCTTCAATCGTGAATCGAGCGCCCGCGTCGACGAGTTCGGTCTCGTCCACGTACACGTATACGGTTTGTCCCGCCGTAAGCGGTACGCAGGACACTTCTTCGGACGCCAAATACGAGGCGGAATTCCCATTTCGATTGGCCGCCCCAAGGCAGCTCGTCATGGTATGCGGCCCAGGACCCGTCGGACAATCCGTGGCGACATGCACCAGGATATTGCCGCCGCCGATCGTATGTTGCGCTTTGAAAGAATAACTGCCTTCCGCCGGCGCGGTAAAGGCATACGCGACGTCGCGCCCCGCAGCAGCGCTCAGGATACTGCTTTGACCAACGGGCGGAGGTGGATTTGGCAAATCGTAACAATTGGGACCCGACGTGGAAACCTCGTAATCGTTGGCAGCGAGCGTCAAGGACCCAGCGATAGGGAGACCCAGCGACAAGGCTTGCGCAGTCGTGCACGTATCGTTGAGCGGTGCGGTCGTGATCTCGAGCTGGACCGCTGCCTGATTGAGCGGAGGCACGCCTCCACCCCATCTGGAAGCAACGATGTAATACTTCGTTCCCGCGATGAGCGTCGCGCTGAGGGCCGCCAGACGCCCGCAAGAATCGTCATTGCAACCGTTGACGATTTCCGTCAATACCCCGCCACAAGCGCCATTGGACGACGTGTAAATCGCCAAAACAGTGTCGTCCAGCGTCGTCCCCGTCGGAGGATTACACGTCCCAATCTGGTACATCGACGTGACGCTCGGCGTAAACGAATACCAAACGCCGCGGGAAAACGTATTCACGCACGATGGAAATGGATCGCCCGTCGTGGTCGCCATCCCGAGATTGTCGATGAGGTTCGTCATGTGCGGGAATGGCCCCGCCGCCGGAATGACCTCCGCCGTCGCACAAGTATCATTGGTCACGGGGCCGGCCAAAGCCGCAGACGAGACCAAAGGAGTCACCGCCGACACGATCAGCGCCGGAATGAGGGAACGACGTCCGTATCGACGAAACATAGCGTCATCGTCGCGGAGCACTGCCGCGGTGTCAAGATTTGTGGTGATTTGTCGTTACGGAGCGGACGTGAAGCTCGAGCGGCAGGCGCGTCAGGCACGAGCTTGCCCGGCGATCGGGCCGTTGTCGTCGCTCAGAGCACGAAATTGAGACGCTACG
>CAZETM010000142.1:0-15918 GCA_964514885.1 uncultured Polyangium sp.
GGGAGGCTGGCCGATCGTCGCGATTGGCATCGCCTCGATGCTGAGCGGCGTGGCGTATACGGGAGGCCCGTATCCTCTTGGTTATAACGGTCTCGGCGACATCTTCGTGTTCGTCTTCTTCGGCCTCGTGGCGGTGTGCGGAACGGTGTTTGTTCAGGCAAACTCGATCCCGCTGCTCGCGTGGTTGTCGGGTGCTGCCGTCGGTGCGATCGCGACCGCGATTCTCGTCGTGAACAACGTTCGTGATCGCGAGACCGACGTGAAGGCTGGCAAGCGTACGCTGGCGGTTCGTCTGGGCAAACGTGCAGGGATCATCGAGTACGCGGGGCTGTTTGTCCTGGCGTATGCCGTGCCTGTGCTGGCGATGGTTCTGGCCAACGCGGCGCCGTGGGTGCTCTTGCCGCTCGTTTCCGCGCCTGTTGCGGTGCGTTTGGTGTTTGCCCTGTCCACGTTGGAAGGTCGTCCGCTCAACGCTGTACTTGGAAAAACCGCGATGTTGCTCCTCGTGTACGGAGTGCTTCTGTCTGCGGGCCTCGTGCTTTCGGCTCGAGGAGTCTGAGTCGTGCAGGTTCGTGGTGGAGCAGCGATCCCGTCGTTCGTGGGTGACCGACCGTTTGTACGCGTAGGAATTCGAGACGAGCGCAAGCTCTTGGGCATTGGCGAAGCAACGCCTTGGCCTGTCGTTACGCCCGATGTCGTGGAAACGATGGCTCGGGCAATCGGCAACGCCTTGCCTCAAATCGGCTACGTCGATCTCGACGAGCTGCAGCCGATCGAAGCCGTGACGCGAGCGCTCGCTCCGGTGGAAGATCTGCTCGGTGGCTCGAAGCCGGCACGTTTCGCGATCGAAAGCGCCCTGTTGGATGTCATCGCTCAACGTCGAGAAACCTCGGTCGTCGCATGTTTGACCTCGTCGTGGGGGCACCAGGAAGTGCCGTGTAATGCGCTGCTCGATGCGGCAATCGATGATCTTCCGGTGCGTGCCTTGGAGCTGAAGACGCAGGGTTACTTGGTGCTCAAAGTAAAAATCCGCGCGCGTAATCAGGCTGGGTTCGATCGCGAGCTAGTTGCCTTGCGTGAGCTGCGAAGGGTTTGGCCGGGTGAGCTTCGTTTGGATCCAAACGGTGCGTGGACCATCGCGGAAGCTCGCGAAAAACTAGAACGCCTTGCAGAATTCGAGCCTCGTTACGTCGAGCAACCCGTGCCCGCAGAACAACTTGGCGAGCTTGGTCAAACCGTGGTCCCGTGGGCAGCCGACGAATCGTTGCTGGTTCAGGGATTGCCGGAACGTCTTGTCGAGTCTGGATCGTGTGCGGCGTTCATCTTGAAGCCGGCGCTGCTCGGTGGTTTTTCTGTGGCGTTGCAGCTCGCGAAACTCGCGGCTTCTGCTGGAATTCTAGCGGTCACCACGCATGCGCTCGATGGTCCCGTGGGCATTGCGGCGGCATCCGAGTTCGCCCTCGCGCTGCCTGGTGATCCGCCAGCGTGCGGCCTTGATCGACACGTGGGTTTGTCCGCGTATCCAAGTTTGTCTCTACCGCATCACGTGCGTCCCGGATATGTCACGCGAGCTTCGCGTCCGGGGTTGGGTTTTACCGAGGAGGACCGGAAACGATGGCTGGGGATGGCCTGAGTCTTCTGGATGCAGTCGGTGAGCCTGGGGTCGCAGATCTTGCGGCGATCATCGATCAGGGCCGGATCATTTCGTACGGCGAGCTTGCGTCTCGAGTGCGACAAGTCGCGGCGTTACTCGCGGCGCGTGGGGTAGGGCAGAGCAGTCGCGTTACGCTTCGTGCGACGTGCGCTGTGGAGACGGTTGTCTCGTTCTTCGCGTTGCTCGAGCTTGGGGCGGCGTTTGTCCCGATTCATCCGCGGCTGACCGAATCCGAGGAGCAAACGTTGCTCGATGATGTGCGGCCACATCTGCGTTTGTCTGGACCTATCGATGATGGTTTGAGGACAAATGAAGTTGCTACGCGAGACCATGATCCATCGTTGCCGTTGACCATCGTGTACACGTCGGGCACGACGGGTCGTCCGAAGGGTGCGGTGCTTTCGCGCGGAGCGTTTGTCGCAAGTGCACGTGCGAGCGAGACGAACCTTGGTTGGAGGTCAAACGATCGCTGGCTGTTGTGTATGCCTCTCGCGCACGTGGGAGGCATTTCAATCCTTACGCGGTGTATGTCCGCGCGTAAGCCCATCGTGATCGTTCCGCGATTCGAGCCGGAATCGATTTTGCAGGCGATTCGTCGAGATGGGGCGACGCAAATCTCGGTCGTACCCACGATGCTCGACGCGCTGTTGGAAGCCGATCGAGCGGGCGATCTGCGGCGGTTGCGATTCCTTCTCGTGGGAGGTGCGGCGGCATCAGCACGGCTTCTCGAAAGAGCGGCCGAACATGGTTTGCTCGCGATTACGACATATGGCCTGACGGAAGCCTGTTCGCAGGTCACGTGTCAGCGATTGCGTGAGCCGGGGACGACGGAGCCCGGGTCGGGCCAGGTATTGCCGGGTCTCGAGCTGCGGATTGTGCGTGAAAATGGAGAGCCAACGCCAACGGGCGAGGTAGGATTCATTCACGTGCGTGGTGCAAACTTGATGAGCGGGTATTGGTCCGGTCCCGACAAACCATTGCAAATGTCGACCACTTCAGACAATTGGTTTGTCACGGGCGATCTTGGGGCGCTGGATGAAGCGGGGCGTTTATTCGTGCACGCGCGGCGCACGGACCTCATTGTGACGGGCGGAGAAAATGTGTATCCTGCGGAGGTCGAGCAGGCGCTCGAAGGTTGCGCGGGGGTTGTAGGTGCGGTCGTATTCGGCGTGCCCGATTCGGTTTGGGGGCAAACCGTCGCGGCGGCATTGGTGCTTTCACCGAATGGTTTGTCTGCCGATGAACGGGCAAACAATGCAGTCGCGGAGGTGTCGAATCGATTGGCGCCGCACAAACGTCCGCGAATGGTCGCTGTGGTGCCAGCATTGGCGAAAACGCCAGCGGGGAAGATTGATCGAGTTGCAGTTGCGCGAGAAGCAATGTCACTGTTGCGAATGGTGCCGCGTCGGGATTGACCATCGATTTCGGCGCAGCACTGCGGCCGTTCTTTCGCGCTGCATTACGATTCTCTTTACTTTCACGCGCCGGCCTGATAACTAGCAGCCGATGAATACGACAAGTTATCGAGCCGTCATTGGCATTCTTGCTGCGTTGCTCCCTGGTTGCGGCGACGATACCACGGGCGGAACCACCTCCTCCAACTCCAATGGCTCATCGAGTAGTTCGAGCGGCGGCGAGCCTACCCAGGCCACCGTGCTCGTCTCCAATAGTCGCGGTGACGATATCGTCCGGTATGCTCAGGACACCGGTGCATTCGTCGATGTATTGGTCCCCAAGGGAACCGGTGGGCTTTTCCATCCGGATACCATGGTCATCGGACCGGATGGCGCATTGTACGTGTCGAGCGGTGAGACGCCCGAAACGTCTTCGATTTTGCGATTCGATGCGAAAACGGGCACATTCAAAGACGAATTTGCCAAAGGTAATGGCTTGAATCGGCCTTATGGCATTGCTTTCGGCAAAGATGGAAAGCTCTACGTATCCAGCTTTCTCACCGACGAGTTGCTTCGGTATGATGCCAAGACCGGCGCGTTCGTCGACGTATTCAAAAAGGGCGACGCGATGCCCGGCGGGCTCAATGGCCCGAACATTCTCGCATTCGGCCCCGATGATCAGCTTTACGTAACCACCCAAGGCTCCGTTGCCGTCGATGGCAAACCGACGTTCCCAGGTCTACCCAGCCAGGTCTTGAAAATCGACGTCACCACGGCCGCCATGAGCGTATTCATCGATCAGCCCGCGCTGTCTCCAGCAGGACATGGATTCATTAGCTTGCTCGGGATCGTATTCGATCCGAGCTGCGCAGCGTCGTGCAATCTGTATGTCAGCGACTTTGCCAATGACATTCGGGTGTACGAATGGCCCAGCGGCATGCTGAAGAATACCATTTCGACCAATTACACCGGCACCATGCCCAGCGGCAATTACATGGGTGGCGTCTCCATCGGCGACAAGGGGAATATCTTTACGGCCGGATTTGCCACGGCCGACGGAAATGTTGGCACCGTCTTGCGCTTCGATTCTGCGGGCGCGCCGCTGCCCGCCGATGGCCAATCAGGCTCGATTCTCGTCAATGCCGACGCACGGCTCAATCGACCCATCGGCATTCTCGCCCTGCAATGACCCGTCCCCCACCGCGACAAACCACGCCTTGTGATTCGCACGGAAATTGGTTTTTCCCCTTGACTCTGCACGATTGGTTGCCATGGGAGTGACCACCATGCAGACCGTGGCCCAAGCCTCGACTCGGAGCGACCTCGTCGCCGCCATGCGCGATTCGCTCGACGCAGCGGTTCGTCGCAACGAGGTGAGCGTCGCGGTCGTGCGTCTGACCGCGTACTCGTGCGTTTTTGCGCTCGATATCCTGATGTATTTGCAGCACCTACGGCCCGCGAGGAACATCGCTAGCTCGGCGACTTGGGTCGCTCTTTCGGCCGTCCTGCTCGTGGCGATGACGCGGCTGCCTTATGGGCGAATCTATTGGCTCATCGTTCCGGTTTTCGATGCCTTCCTGATCTACGAGCTAATGGGTTCGCGCATTGCCACCTTTGGCATGAACACCGCAATGGCCGCCGTTTCTGCTCTCGCTTGTGGGCTCTTTGCTGCTACGGGTGGCGTTCGTTTCGATCGGCGCGCAGCGGCATGGACCACGTTTCTCGCCGTGTGTTTGCTCGTCCTGCTCATGGGCAATCACGCATCCCATCTGCACCTGCTTTATTCGGGTATGGCGATCGTCATGATCGGCATGCTCAACGTCTGGCTCGCCGATCAGGTGCGACGCGCAATGGAAGCCACGCGAGGTCAATTGCTCCTCGAAAAGCTTCTCCCAGCCGTTGCGCGCGCTGCAATGAAGGATCCACTCTCGCTTCTGGAAGCACCGCGATCCGTCGAAGTGACGTTGCTCGTTACCGACCTGCGCGGCTTCACTTCACTTGCTGAACAGATGCCACCTAGCGAAGTGTTCGAGATGCTCAACCACCTCCAAGGCGGCCTCTCCGAGGCGGTGCATTCGTGTGGCGGCATCGTCGACAAGTTCATGGGCGACGGCATGCTCGCGGTCTTCGGCGCGACCGAGCCCGGTTCCAATCACGCGCGCCGAGCCATCGATGCCGTCGGACGCATTCGTAAAGCCCTCGACGAACAGAACAGGCTTCGTGCAGGTGGACGCCTCAAAATCGGCATCGGAGTCCACTCCGGAACCGTCGTCGCCGGTTGTATGGGCGGAGGAAGTCGCCTCGAATTCACCGTTATCGGCGACGCCGTAAACACCACCTCGCGCCTCGAAGCGATGACCAAAGAGAAGAATGTCGACGTGCTCATCAGCGAAGACACTGCGTCACGCGTCCCCGATCTAGCCCTCGAAGATCTTGGCGTGGTCGCCGTTCGAGGCCGCCAGAAAGGGCTGCGAATCTTTACGTTGAAGTCATGACGTTGAAGTCATGACGACCAGCTCGTCCGGCACGGGCATCGATCGGAACGTCGCTGCATCCACACACACATGCACGGCGTGCCCCACCGCGAGCATCCGCCCTTCGTTCGATCGCACGCGGTAACCCACGACAATCGACTTCTCCCCGCGTTTGACGCCGACCACCTCGACGACGACGTGATCACCAAATCGCATCGGTCCCAAGTAGTCCGCTTCCGCGTGCACGATCGGCAGCTTCCAAGGTTTGTCCCGTAGAATCCTTGGTAGCGACAAACCTTTTGCCTCCAAACAATTCACCCACGCGTCGTGGAAGTATTCGAGCACGCGCGCGAAAAATATGATGCCCGCTGCATCGACGTCCTGAAACCGTACCAGTCGCGGTTCGGAATGAAGAACCGTCGCACTGCTCGTAAGCTCTTCTTTGCTGAATTGAGGCCGATCGCTCATGGCCCACAGCGTAGTTCAGAACCCCGCGGCGTGTACGATCCGATCAAGCAACCGCTGCGGTAGGAGCTTGCTCCTTCGACTTCGCATTCTCGTTCACGCGCACGCTCACCAGCTTCGACACACCAGGCTCTTGCATCGTCACGCCGTACAGCACGTCCACCGACTGCATCGTCCGCTTGATGTGCGTGATCAAGATGAACTGCGACTGCGACGTCATCGATCGAATCGCTTCGTTGTAACGAGCCACGTTGGCTTCATCCAGCGGCGCGTCGACCTCGTCCAGCACGCAGAACGGCGAAGGCTTGAACTGGAAGATCGCGAAGATCAGGCTCACGGCCGTCAGTGCTTTTTCACCACCGCTCATCAGCTCGATGTTGCCCAGCTTCTTGCCTGGCGGCTGCGCCAGAATCTCGATGCCCGTCTCCAACATGTCTTCTGGATTCGTCAACCGAAGCTCCGCTGCACCACCGCGGAACATGCGCGGAAACAGCAACTTGAATCGCGCGTTGATCCCGTCGAACGTCGTCTTGAACAACTTCTTCGACTCGCGGTTCATCTGCGCGATCGCCTTCTCCAAGTCCGAGATCGCGTTGTCGAGGTCTTGCTTCTGCTTGTCGTAATACGTGAACCGCTCGTCGGCTTCTTTGTACTCGCGCATCGCTTCCAGGTTCACCGGACCCATGCGATCGAGCAGCTCACCAAGCTCCTGCATCCGCGTCTTGTGTTGCGCCTCGATCGGAGCTCGCTTGTGGTAGTCGCCCACGATTGTATGCAGTTCCAGACCGCGGAACTTCTCGCGCACACCATCGAGCAAGTGCCGCTCTTCGATGTCGAGTCGAGCCAGCGACATCTCGTGTTGCCGCAGTTTTTCCGTCGAATCGTTGACGGATTGGCGCAGATCTTTCAGCTCAGCCTCTCGCCCTGCGAGCAACTGCCGCACTTCGTCCAGCTTGCGTTTGGCTTCTTCCAGCGACGAATGAGCCTTCTGCGCACGTCCCACGGCACCATCGAGCCCTTCGCGGGACAGCATCATCAACGCTGCTGCTTCACCGGCTCCCTTCGCGCATTCGGTACGTTCGGCATCGAGTCGTTTGATGCGTCCCGACAGCTCGTCGACTGACCGCGCCAAACGCTCGACCGTACTTCCGATGCTCGTCACGCGCTCACGCACTCGAGCGAGACGCACCTTGCGCTCGGTCACCACGGACTGCTGCACCAGCACGCGTTCACGCCATTCCGCGGCCTGATGCTCTGCGCCTGCGAGCAGATGCACCACCTCTTCGCGCGTACGTTTGCCCTCGTCGAGTTTGTCCCGCGCTTCGCCTTGTTCGCCGCCGGTATTCTCGAGGTTGCAGATGATCTCTTCGAGGTCCCGTTCGACCGTCGATCGCCGCTTCTGAGCCGCGATCACTTGTTCATCGATGCGACGTAAATCTTTCTCTGCCGTGACGGCCGCGATCTCACTCGCATGCGCATCGCTTCGTGCTTTGTCGACGGCCGCCGTCAGTTCGGTAAGCTGCTGCCGCTCGGTCTGTTGCGCTTCGAGCACTGCGCTGACCTGATCGCTCAGCTTTTCGACGACCTCGTGCAGCTCGCGGATCTCTCGCTTTTGTTCGAGCATTCCCGCCGCGACGGCATCACCCGCTCCACCGCTCACCGTTCCATCAGGACGAACCACCGTTCCATCCAGTGAAACCAGCGTCGCGCCTGCAGCGAGCGGCGCCAAACGTACGGCTGCTTCGCTCGATCGCACCACCAGCGCGTCGCCAACCAAAGCTCGTACGAGCGATTCATCTTCGGGTGTGAACCGCAGTTTGTCGAACAGTAACCCTACGACGTCTTCATCGACCAGCGGCTCTCGCCACGTCTCCGCCACATACGCTGGCTTTGCCGCCACCAGCATCGCGCGGCCTTGTTTCTTCGCCGCAAGGTCTGCCAGCAGCGTCGTCGCTCGCTCCGTGTCCGTCACGACGATCGCTTGCAGCCGCTCACCAAGCAGCGCTGCGAACGCCGCCAGCAACTCCGCCGGAGCTTCGATCCGATCGGCCACGAGCCCCGTAATCGCCGGATCTTTCGTCTTTAGCAGCGCTTTCGTTCCTGCTCCGACGCCTTCGAGCCTCGCGTTGAGTTCTTCGAGCGCCCGCAAACGGTTGCGCTTCTGATTCAGCTCGTTCTTCGCTTGCTCGACCTGCTTGTCGCTCGCGAGCGTCTTCTCGCGTAGCGCCTTCGCTTCTGCTTCCAGCCGCAATCGCAGCTCGTTCGACGATCGCTTTCGTTCGACGACGCCCGACGCTTCCCCCGCTAGCTCTGCGCGTTTCGTCTCCAGATCCTCGGCGTCGTAGACCAGCTTCCCCAGCTCGTCTTCGAGTTTGTCTCGACGTACGAGCATGTCCGACAAACGTCGTTCGTACCCCGTCAATGTCGCTTCTGCTGCGGCAACCTTCGCGGCTGCATCGGCCGATTGTTTGCGTAGCCGTGATGCCTCCGCATCCGCTTCTTTTTCGCCCTGACGCAGATCCTCGAGCCGCTCGTGCTCATCCAGCGCGTCCGTGGTTTCTTGCTCTGCTTCCGCTTGAATCGTCGCCAGTTGTTCTTCGAGCTGCCGACGTTCGACGACGAGATCGCCGATCGTTTTTTCGAGATCGAGCTGCTCGGCCGTCGCTACTGCGCGTCGTTCTTCGAGGTGCCGGTGTTTGTCCTTGGCCCTCAAAAGTTCCGCTTGATGCGTTCGGACCTCGTTATCGGCCCCGAAAGCTTCGTTCTGCAGTTTGTCTGCGCGCTCTTCGGTCTGATGCACCGCGAGCCTTTGCACTTCCAGTTCCGCATCGCGAGTCGCCAACGCCGTGCGTGAAGCGAGGACTTTTTCGGCGAACTCCGCGCGCGCAAACGCCTGGAATTTCCGCATCGAAATCAGTTCGAGCAGCTTGTGCGATGCCTCGTGCAGCATCAGGTCTTCAAGCTCTTTGCGGTACGCCACGTAGCGCTCTGCCTTGGCCGCTTGACGCTTCAGCGACGACAAACTCCGCTGGATCTCCGACACGATGTCGCCAATACGCAGCAGGTTTTGCCGCGTTTGATCCATCTTCAGCTCGGCCTGCTTCTTACGCGCCTTGTACTTCGTGATGCCCGCGGCTTCTTCGATCAGCATGCGCCGATCTTCCGGACGCGCCGAAACGATCAGCCCGATCTTGCCTTGCTCGATGATCGAATACGCCTTCGTGCCAACGCCGGTTCCCAAGAACAAGTCCGTGATGTCCTTCAGACGCACCACGGTTTTGTTGATCAGATATTCGCTGGTTCCGTCCCGATAAAGCCGTCGAGTGACCGCGATTTCGGCGTAGTCCCGGTACTCGATGGGCAAACTTTGCGCAGCGACTTGATCGCTGTTCTCGAACGTCAGCGTGACTTCCGCCATCCCGTGAGGACCGCGCGATTCGGAGCCATTGAAGATGACGTCCGACATGCTCTTGCCGCGCAAATGCTTCGCGCTCTGCTCGCCCATGCACCAACGAATCGAGTCGACGATGTTCGACTTGCCGCAGCCATTCGGACCGACAATGCCCACAACGTCTTCGTCGAAATGGACCACCGTCCGGTCGACGAACGACTTGAAGCCAGCGATCTCGAGCTTGCGGATGCGCATGTCCCACGAACTGCACTGACGATTACCTGGCGTAACATAGTGCCACGTAGCGTCACGAGCGGCCTAAAGAGTTACACGTGGGGCTCGCTGCCGGCAACGGGTTTCGTTTGTACAGCCCTCGCTGCTCGTTTGTCACGGGCTAAGGATTGTTCGATTGCAGCCAAAACGGAAGGAAAGATGCGAAAGGCGATTGACAGACCCGACGGCAAGGCATACCAGCACGCTTCTTTCGCGAGGTTTTTGCACATGCCCACATACGAGTACGCCTGTAGGTCCTGCGCTCACGAGTGGGAAACCGAACAGTCAATGAAGGAAGACGCGCTCAAGGAATGCCCGAAATGCCATCAGGAAACGGCTCGTCGCCAGATTTCCCGAGGTACCGGATTCATTCTCAAGGGCGGTGGCTGGTATTCGGACTTGTACAGTTCGGCTAGCAACAAGAGCGACAAGAGCGGGGGAAGCTCGAGTTCATCCGAGAGCGGTGAGAGCAGTGGATCCACTTCATCCACCCCGTCGACCGAGTCAGCTCCTGCCGCATCTACGACTCCGTCTGCTCCGTCTGCTCCGTCTGCTCCGTCTACTCCGTCGTCTTCAGGTTCTGCCTGAAACTTCGGCCAGTGATGGCCCCGAGCCGTCGTCGTTGAGTACCCGAACGACCCGTTAAGGTGCCGATTAACCGACTCCAGCTCGGCCTTCCGTCCTTGGTGGGGGCTTCGACTAGGCACGCCGAGTGCTACGTTGATGCCCCATGGACGAAAGAAAGCGGCTTGACGAACTGCGTGCTCAGCTCGCTGAGATCGACCACCAAATCCTGCGTCAGATCGAGCGTCGAGCGCGTATCGCCCAGGAAATCATTCGGCAACGCACAGGGACCGCTCGGTTCGCTCCGATTGCCGATGGACCGCATTTGCAGGCTATCGAGCAAGCCGTCACACCGCCGCTTTCTGCGGTCGCGGTGCGTAGCGCGTTTGTCGCGATTGACGCTGCTTGTCGACTTTTCGAAGTCGTCCCGCGTGTCATGTTCATCGGTCCCGAGGGCGGTTTTGGTTGGATGGCCGCTCGTGACCATTTCGGAATGGGCGCCGAGCTTCTTCGCAGTGAAACCCCTGCATCGGCCCTCGATGAAGTCGCTCGATCGCATGTCGAGTTTGCCGTCGTCCCGTACGAATCGCTCGAAGATGGGCCGATCTTCCCCACGATTCAGGCGATTGCCACGGCCGATCTCAAGTTGGTCGGGGAACGTGAGTTCGCCCAAAGTTTGGTTCTTGCGAGCGCTTGTCCCGACGTGACGAACATCGAAAAAATCTTCGTCGCGCCTCACGATCACGCCGCCGTGCTTGGATACCTCGAAGTCCACCATCCGCGTGTTCGAGTCGTCGACGTGCGTTCGCCTCTCGTGGCGATCGAAATGGCTCAGGAGCATCCGAGTGGTGGGGCCATCGTGCCTCGAGGAAGCTTGGATCCCGCTTCAAAGCTGGTCGTATTGCGCGAAAACGTCGGTGACCAAGGTCAAGTTCGGATGCGTTACGGCATCATCGCGCGCTTGCCTGCGCCACGTTCAGGCTCCGATGCAACGGCGCTTCTTTTCGGCGTACATGACCGTCCCGGCGCTTTGCACGAGCTCCTACACCACTTCAAGGACAAGAACTGCAACCTCCGTCGGATCCAGTCCCGGCCGCTTCCTGGGCAAGGCTGGGAGTATCAGTTCTACGTCGAGGTATCTGGGCACGTCACGGATCGGAATCTCGTCGCCGCGCTCGAAGGCATCAAGCGCGAGGCAAAAATGCTGCACATCGTCGGTTCTTTTCCTCTCGAACGGCCAGAGCGAGTAACGTCGTAACGCTCTACGGGCAGCGTTTCCTGATGAATTCTTCGCGTCGATTTCTCGCGCACGCTGGCGTTGCGCTCACTCTGTTCACTGCACTCACCACGGCTGTTTCAGGCTGCGGAAGTGGAGATCAGAACCTGATTCTCTTCGGTGGAAACCGAGTGGATCCAGCGGCGATCGATCGCGATCCCATGGCGCTTTTGCCAGGCAAGCCCGTCATCCTCGGGTACGTCGACGCAGCCGAGATGTTTCGGTCGAACCTCGGATCGGACGTGAACCAGATCGTGTCCATGTTGTTGCCGCTCGGGCCCGAGTCGAACTTCGTTCCATCGCGTGATGTGAAGAAGGTTTATGGCGGCATCTACGCGATGCAAGGCGCTGACTTTTGCGCGATCTTGCAAGGCTCGTTCGATGTCGAATCGATTCGTCGATCGGCAGAAGCGCGCACGATGATGGCGTCGAAAGTGCCGCTCGTGAGGTCGCGATATGCCGAGATGGATCTCTACACCGCGGGCAACATCGGCTTCGTTTTGCTCACGCCGAACACGGTGCTTTCCGGAAACGAGACGGGCATGCGTAGGGCGCTCGATCGCCTGCGCCTTGCAAAGCTCGAGCGTTCCGTTCCCAAGTGGATGGCGGAATTGGTCAACACTCCGGGCGCTGCATTTACGCTCGCGGGAGACCTTGGTGGGCAGTCAGCGGTTGATGCGGCGACGCAAAAAATGCCGTTTCTCGTCGGGCTTCAGAAGATACGCACGCTTGGTAACTTCCAGTCGCCGGGCATGAACTTCGCCGGGTCGTTCACGTATGCCGACACGTCTTCGGCCGCGACAGGAGCGACGCAACTCGCGGATTTGCAAAAGCTCACCGGCTTCATGAGCATGCTCTCGTCGCTAGGTTTGATGGGCACGGTGCCAACGATGAAGGTCGAGCAACGCAACAACGATCTCGCTTTCACGATGCCGGTCGACACCTCGTTTGCGCGTTTCATGTTGAGCACGCTCACGGATGTCACGCGTCGTGCGACGTCGGGTGCGCCGCCTTCGGGCTCGTGGGTTTGGCCGCTGCTGAACCGCTAAGTGTGGCCAGGTAAAACCTAGCCACTAGCGTCGTCTACACCGACCATTCGGACTTGTTGGCGTGCCTTGGGCGAGTCTCGGGCGCGGCTGCATGCAAGTCGATGCGCCTTGCTTCTCCCGACAAACGCGACGCAAGCAGTTGGAAGAGGCCCAGTGCCGATAGCCCTGTGGCCGCGACAAACGCGCTGCTGCCAAGCACGGTCATGATGATCGGCAACATCTTGATCTCGCCCGGATGGTTCAGGTCCGACAAACACAGTTCCGTGCCCAAGCCAAGCAGGACACTGAGACCTACGTACGTGCCCGCCCCGGTCGTTTCTTTGCCCATGAAGCCCGCGAGACCCGCAAGTGTCACCACGAGCGCCACGATCGAGCCAGCCATGGACAGATCGGGCTCTCGAGTGACGAGCCGAATCGCAAGCAGCACCGCGAACGGCAGAGAAAGCACGAAGGCCCCGCCAAGAAGCCACCTGGCGCCTGCGTAGGCACGGTATCGAGCGCGAAACAGCAGCGCACCCGGAAGCGCCGTCGCTGCAAACGCGCGTGCCAGTCCTAGGCCCGGCGCATCTTGCGCAATGAACGCGGCTGGACCCGTTCCACCAAGACCCGTGATCACGACGATCAGCCCAAGCATCAGCATCGCGAAAGCGCGTTGGCGATAGGTCACTTTTGCCAGTGCAGCGACCAGCGAAACGCCGCCGAGGAAAAACGACAAACCCGCCGTCAGTGCGCCTCCAGGGCGCAAACCAACCAGTGGCAACACTCCAAGCGCCGCGAATCCAAGCCCCACTGCAGCACACCAGACCCTTGCAGATCCGCTGGAAGGATCGACCGGTGCAAGGTCATCCATGAGCGCTTCGGATGCGAGAACCGGCTTCGCTGGGGTTTCGAGCGCGTGCGCATCGTCCCGCATCATCGAAGGCCGATCGGCAGGTATTTCCGTGGGATCCGCAGGAGGAGGCTCTGGTGGTGGCTCTTCGCTCTCCGGAGCTGATTCTATCGCCACATCATCCGTTTGCTTTGCTCGAGGCGCGCTTGCGGGACCTTCCGCGTCATCGCCATTCGGCGTTGCGTCATGCGTCGGCGACGTGTTTGCAGCCGACACGTGTGGTGCCTCAGGACTGTCGGCAGGCGCTGTTCCAATGGGCGCTGGCCCCGAAGAAACCGGGCCTTCCAGCTCCGTTCCGGGATTCGGAATCGGAGTTGTCCGTGGAGATTCAACCACCCGCAGCATGGGAGCGGAGGACGTCCTGGGTGGCGGGACTTTCGGAGAAGGCGAGTTTCGCGACAAGGGAACGGGCGAAGTCTCGCACAACTTGGAACCCTTGGGGATTTCTCCGATGCGTCGACTCGTCCATGTAGAGTCGGCGTGAAATTTCAACCTGGATGGCATGCACAGTGTTTGATGGTTTACCGTAATAACCCGTGGAAAAACCGCCACGGTAGGGATCGTCGTGACGAACCGTGAAGCTGTAGGACCTAGCATGCCAATCGACGAGGTCGATGACTGCGGCAGCGGCGGTTGTTCGTCCACGCGTACCCGGCACGATGTCCGCTCGCGCACCGGGGGATTCGCCATGTCCACGACGCGGCGTGCTGGGCATCGAGTGTGCGCATAACAGTACGACAAACCCGAATTGAGCTTGTTTGCGTGCGATGAGCATGGCCAGAGCGCGATGGTAGGGGCGGTATACGGCGTCGAGTCGTCGATCTAGCTCGGCGCGTGGGAGCCTTCGACTGAGCACTGGCTCGCCATCTGTGGTGAGTCTCCAGATGAGGCCTCGGGGCCAAGGAGTACGTCCTCCGCCTTCGACGGCTTCTTGATCGATATCCATTTCGCCGCGGTTGAGATCGACCACATAGCGGCTGGCGTGGGCATAAATGAGCGTTGCACCTTCGGCCGGAGCGTCCTTTACGAGCTCGTCCACGTACAGGTCTGCATCGCGCGCGATGCTGCGTGCAGGGGCCACCGTGTACGCGAGTGATTCGGCGTCGACCCACAATCCCGCATGCGGGACTTCGACGATCACTGGGCTCTCGCCGCCTTTTGGCTCGACGACCTCGAACACGATGGACCTGTTCTTACCCTATTCAGCGCGTGCCGCCAGAGCGTCGTTTAGCCTTCGTCGTTTCTGAAAGACGCTGGTAGTCGAGCACATTTCGTACGTGACGAACACCTTTGTTTCATCGTTATTCGCGCAGGGTTTTTGCGGAAAACTCGAGGGCAGCGGTAGGCTGAATCCGTGAATTTGCACGGCTGGGTCGACGCCTACCTGGATCATCTGCGTGTCGAGCGTGCTTTGTCTCCGCGCACGCTCGAAGCGTATGCGCGTGACCTCGCCAAACTGTGCGCGCTTGGTGAAGCGCAAGGCGTCGATACCCCGACAAACCTCGATCCAGCGCTTGTTTCCTCGTACATGGTGGAGCTTGGGCGGCAAGGAATCGGAGCACGTTCGGCGTGCCGTCATTTGTCGGCGGTGCGAGGGTTCATGAAGTTCTTGCTGCGTGAACGAGTGCTTTCCACGGATCCTGCGTCGCTTGTGGAAAGGCCACGGACGACGCGCAAGTTGCCTCGTGTTCTTTCGGTTGACGACATTCGACTGATCCTCGATGCCCCGGACAACACGACATTTCGAGGGCTTCGTGATCGCGCGATGCTGCACGTGATGTATGCGGCGGGATTGCGGGTGAGCGAGTTGGTGGGGCTGCGCCTGAGCGACATCGATCGCACGAAGGGTTTGGTGCTGGCGCTTGGAAAGGGTGGCAAGCGTCGAATCGTTCCGCTTGGAGAAATGGCGCTCGACGCGGTCGACGCGTACTTGAAGGTGCGATCGGCGCATCCGAAAGCTTTGGCGACGACGGCATTGTTTTTGTCACCGCGAGGCAAGCCGCTGACGCGTCAAGGCGTATGGAAGCTGCTTGGCATTTACGCGCGAGGGGTGGGCATTTCCAAGCCGAGTTCTCCGCACAAGTTTCGGCATTCATTTGCGACGCATTTGTTGGAGGGCGGGGCTGATTTACGGAGCGTGCAGGCGCTTCTGGGTCACGCGAACATCGTGACGACCGAGATATACACGCACGTGACCGATGACCATTTGCGTACGGTGTATAAGAAGACGCATCCGAGGTCGTGATGGATGCTGATCTCGGAGATGCTCAGCGTGCCGTGAATGGGGCGGGGAGATGATTAGCGTGCCGTGAATGGGGCAGGGAGATGATTAGCGTGCCGTGAATGGGGCAGGGAGATGATTAGCGTGCCGTGCATTGGGCAGGGAGATGATCAGCGTGCCGTGGCGTGGGTAGGGAGATGATTAGCGTGCCGTGGCGTGGGTAGGGAGATGATTAGCGTGCCGTGAATGGGGCGGGGAGATGATTAGC
>CAZETM010000143.1:0-7006 GCA_964514885.1 uncultured Polyangium sp.
CGTATCGAGCTGTTTACCATTGCCATAGCCGGCAATCACTCGTGCCACCCGCGCCAGCTTTTTCGCGAAAATTGCAGGGCCACCAGCAGCCTGCATCAATAGCTGCAATGGTGATTTCGTGTGTCGTGCGGTTTTTCCTGCCATACGAGCCCCGCCTCGCTCTGGGCCACTCGATTACGGCATCGGCTTCGGCACATCCGGCGGTACATCGCCAGGAGGAACGACTCGGCCCGTCAAACTGCCTTCGCCCTTCCCGCTGCCGGTCGTCCCGAGCAGCACCTGGTCTGCTGCCAGTGACCCCGAGCCGCGCAATACATTGTCCGCATCAATGGCGAAGGAAGTCGCAAGCGTGACATTGCGCAAAGTGACCGGAGGCGATTGCACGATGACATCGGTCGGCGCCGTCGCGAAAATGACCGAGCCATCGGGCTGATCCACAACGCACCCATTGATACTAAATGTGTAACCCGTGGGCGGCGTGAAGTTCGGCACGTAATCGCTGTATTCGTCCGCAGTGCCCGCTTTTTCAGATGGCGGGACGCACGCGGGCGCGGGAAGCAAGCGACAAACCTCGGACGCGGCACAAGGCGTCGGGCACCGATTGGGATCCTTGATACGATCGGCATTCGTGGCTTGACCGGTCACTTCGCCCGTCATCGGATCGACATCGAAATAAGCCCAAAGCTGGACTTGGACCTTCAGCGGCGCCTTGATGTCGGCGAGCAAGAAATAATGACCCGTATTGAACACCGCAGAAGGGGCAGTGCATTCCAGCTTGAATGAATAACCGAACGGAATTCGTTTACGCGTCTTTGTCGTATTACCGTTCAGATCCGTCAAACCTTTTTCAACCAAAATGGCGAGCTGCGGTCCGACTGGAGGAGTCGCCGAAGGCTTGATCTGCAGTCTCGAGTTGTTGTCGACAAACTCCGCCAGGCCGCCGACGTCACCTTCCGTCGGATGCGAGCTGAACAGGATCTTCAATTCCGTCTCGGGATCCTCATCCTCGTCCGCGAGATTGCCCTCGATGTCCGTTTCGAACCGCACCAATTTGATGTTTACCGTCGTCGGATCGACCGGCTCGGCAAACGACAGCATAATGGGCAAATTCGGGTCGTCGAGCGAGCCGTCATCGCCGCCTTCGATGAACGGAGCAGGTGGCGCATCATAAATGGCGCAACCACCAAGGAGCGCTGCCGAAAGCGAAAGATACGCGAGTGACGAGCGAAGACGTGACATGGCTGCTACCCGATTAGAAGTAGAACGTGGTACGTCCTTGAACGAGGACGCTGCGAGTCGCATAACCGTCGGCATTGTGGAACGCATTGCCGGGGAAAAGAATGGCGCCTTCGAGATCGAAGAGGAAGTGGTCGAGGTAGCGGTAGGAAATACGCCCATCGAGTTCTGTTCCCCAATAATCTCCGGGCTTTCCGCCATTGAAGTTGACCAAGTCGTCTTCGATCGTCACGCCATCACGCGCGAGCAAAGACGCAATCGGATCGGCCACGGGCGCCGCTGCCCACGCAAAAAGCGCTCCGGCACGTATCAATAGACCCTTCACCGGACGAATGTCGAATTGCGGGAAGAGCGCCAGGCTGTTCGTGAAGGCGCCGCGCGTATTGAGCGAATCGGGCGGGAAACTGTTCGCTCCAAGACGCCGAATCAATTCATTGCCCGATGCCGCAATGCGAGCCGTTTGGTACGACAATACGTGTTCGAAAAGCAGGAGCCCGACGTTGGCGTCTTCGGCAAATGTAAACTGCGTCAGCGGCGTGCGATTGTTCGGATCCGTATCACCCGAAGCGTAATCGAGTTCCATATACGCCGAGAACTTCGGTCGGTCGTAACGGACGACTGCACGACCGCCCATTTGCTGAATTTTCTGATCGACGACCGGATCGTTGGTGATGAATTTGTACGCGGCCGAGATTTCGCGCGTAGAGCCTACGTTCATCGCGCCTTCGAGGCTCACGTTGAAGTCGCCGAATTTCGACAATGCGCGCACGCCAAAACTGTTCACATCCGAACTGTTCGCGTCGTCCCAACGATGGACGAAATATCCACCAATGAACAAATCGCGCGCAGGCCCGAGCCTCGGCGCCATATACCGCACCGCCACATCGAATTGCTGCACGTCGTCGCTGAGGATGTGCACGTCGTCCGTGACCCAACGGTCATAAGCGAGTGCGAGGATCACGCCGCGGTCTTCGGAGACGTCGCGTTCTGCTTTGGGCTTGAAGGCTTCGAGCGGCTTGGTCGCGAACAAGATGCGGTCGACCATGTTGCCTTGACGGCTGAATCCGAAGCGGTTCGGACGGCCATCGCCATCGGCAGCTTGCACGCCCGTGCCGCTGTTTGCCGCTTGCCGACCGACTCGAAGCAGGCCGATCGGAAGTGATACGTCGCCGTACAATTTGCGGAAACGCACTTGCTCCTGCGAACAAAGACCGTAGCCGTAGCTTTCTTTGTCGAGTGGGTTTGGCCCGCGCAACCCTACGCACGGAACGGCGACGTTCGGGCTACGCGCATTGATGTTCGTTCCGAAGTTGGGTCTCGGGCCGGAAACAAGCGTGCCGTTGTCGCCCCAAAGTGCTCCGTCGAGCACGTCGGCCGACGTCTGAATGCGGACCTTGTCCATGTAGTCGATGCCGAAATCGAGACGCAAACGATGCTCGATCCAACCGACTCGACGCCCAGACTCGCTATTGAGCGCGATGGGATTGATGTAGAGCGCATTGGCGCGGTACTCGGCTCCGGCGCGAAAGCCGAGATGACCAAGCGCGTAACGCGGCGCAGGTGCCTTCGGATCCGGATCGGACCAGGCTTCTTGTTGGGCATTCGCCGAACCCGCGAGCGTGGCCGTCGCGAGGGCAACCGAGCAAAAAATGGCAGCAGAAGTTCGCATGGGGACCGGACAGGCTGAAGGTGCAACGTACCTGCATCCGGGGCGTGAAAGCAACGGTCAATGGCACTTCATCGTGCCTTCGAGCTTTCCGGTCTTTGCGCGGTAAAGAAGGCCCGATTCGAGCGTCGTACGCTTCGCGGGATCGAGGCAACGCAACGAAAAGTCCACCGTGGCATCACCCGTCTCGGCGTTGAAGTCGAGCGACGTGAGTGTGCCGGCAAGGTCGATGCTCTTGCCTTTGCGAAGGTGATTGATGGCCGTGTAAATCCCTGCTTGTCCCACGTCGATCGGTTCGCCCGGTGGAACCAAGCGACGCACGGTTTTCGCGAGTGCTTTGCCCGTGATCGGTTCGTCACCAAGCGCGATGAGCGCGTATGCAGCGACGTAAAACGCGTCGTAAGGCGCGCTCGTCGAATTGAACAAGTCGACCTTCTCCGGGAAGATCTCGTTGTGATGCATGATGAACTTCGTCATCGTCGACGGTGTCGACGTGTTGACGCTGAACAGTCTGCGCACGGCATCGGAACGTTCTTCGAAGAGCTTCTGCAGGCTGGGATCCGAGAACTGACCAGACGTCAAGTAGTGCGGCCTGAACTTCGAGCGCTTGGGCCAACGACGTTCGATCGCCAAGAACGGCGCCTGATCCGCGCCTGCTTCGATCACGACGTGCGGCGCATACGCACCCACCGAGTCAGCCAGCTCGTAGAGACTTTCGACTCCGCCTTTACGCGCCAGCTCGTCTGGCACGACAAACTGTCGCACGAAGTCGCCGTTTTCAGCAGCATTTTTGCCGTTCCAGCGAATCACCGACAAGAGTTTGTCTGCGTGACTGATGCCCGACGCGTTGTCTGCGCGCACGATGGCGACACGGATCGGATCGCTGCCCCGTACGATGCTTCGCGACCGCAGCATCGGCTCCAAAAACTCTTCGAGCACCGCGGCTTTCGGGCGATTGATCATGTCGGCGCTCGTCGTTACACGCAGCACCAAACGCGGCTCGCCAGCTTCATGCGGAATGTCCACAAGCATCGACGCCGTGTTGGACGCGAGCGCGAGCACGCCTTTCGGAATGAACAACGTGTTGGCCAGCTCCATGACCTCTTTGCTGCGGGCAAACCCCAGGATCATCGGCACGCCGACACCGTTGACCAAATGCGCCGCCGCTCGTTCGTGCGTTTCGCTGTCGTCGCACATGACGACTCCGAGCGGCCTGGGTTTGCCCCCGGATGCGCTGGGAATTCCCCCCACGAGATCAAAATCTTGGCGCGCTAGCTCGACGGCTTTGATCGCTTGCTTGCCGTACGTGGATCCTTTGACCCCATACGGATACATCGCGCCGATCCAAATCGTCGAATCGTTTGCGACCTCGGCTTCACTGGCTAGAACACGACATTGATCGGTTTCGAGCTTGATGCACTCGCCACGATCTTTGCGGCATATCGCAGCCTTTCCGCCGCTTTCCTGGATGCATTCGGCGTTCGTCTTGCACCCTTGCTCGCGCACGCAACTGCTGCCCACACACGTGTTCGGTGTCGTCGAAGATGCGCTCGTCCGAGGATCACGCACCGCCCGGAACGCAAACAAAACGACGAGCGTCAGAACCATGGCGATCCCACCAGCCATCGCGAGCACTGCGCGCGCGTGCATCGGTTTCGCCGGAGGAACGCCCGACAAAGTGGGTGGAGAAATCGTACTGCTCTCCGGACCGCTCGTGTTGATCGACCCCGAGATCGACGGCGGAGATTCTTCACGCGCGAAAAGTTCGTCCGCGAGCGTGGCGGCAAACTTGTCCGCGGGCAACGTCGGTGGAACAGCCTCGGGCATCGTTTCGACGGCAAGCTGGTTTCTGCGCACCGAGAACGAACTGCTGGCCGTCGGCGGACGCATGGACGGGTACGTCGACATCGGCGACGTTGACAACACGCCTGCGGGGCCTCGCGGCGTCTGAGCCGAGAGCGGTTCACCGAAGACCTGCACATACGCTTCGCTGATCACATCACGCATCTCGCGCGCGTCGATGAACCGTTCTTCGCGTTCATAAGCGAGCGCGGTATCGATGATGCGCGCGATTTCGTCCGGCGTTTCCGGTGCAATTTCCTGGAGGGGAGTCGCTGCTTTCGTGGCCGTGCTGGTCAGAAACTCCGTCGTGCGACTTGCGTCATGAACGAAGCGCCCCGTGAGCAGCGTGAACATCGTGGCCCCTGCGGCCCAGAGATCCGCGCGCGCATCGATCTGACCGACAACATCGCCGAGCGCTTGCTCAGGTGGCATGAACGCGGGCGTACCGGCCAAACCCCCGAGCGCTGCTTCTTCGTGCATCAAGCGCGCGATGCCGAAGTCCAAAATCTTCAGCGTTCCATCGCCTTTGATAAAGACATTGTCCGGCTTGATATCGCGATGAATCACGCCCTGATCGTGAGCTGCGGAAAGCGCGTCACACAACGCATGGCCAATGGCCAAGACCTCGCGGCATTCCAGTTTGCCACCGCAACGTCGGCGTCGTTCTTCGAGCGTTTCGCCATCGAGCAGCTCGATGACCAAGAACGGACAACCATCTTCGGCGGTGTCGTCGTCGAGCACGCGCACGGCGCCTGGATGCTCGATCGAATTGGCCACGTATCCTTCACGAACGAACCGTTCGCGTTGCGTAGCGCTTTGCGACAGTTCCGGGTGCAGGATCTTCACCGCGACTTTGTGGCCGTTTCGATGCACGCCCAAGTACACGGTGGCCATACCGCCCACACCAAGCACACGCTCGATGCGGTACTTGTTGCGCAACATCGCGCCAACGCGACGTTCAGCGCGAGCACGTGTGACTTCACGTGGTTGTGACGGCGGCATGGAGGCGGGGAGGATAACCCAATCGGAAAACGTGGTGTATCGTGACGAGCATCAGCGGCGATGATCGTGGAACTTTCCCAGTGCAAAGTGACCAGCTAGATGCTCCTGCCGGGCGCGGATTTGCGGATGTGCCTCATCGCATGAACGAAGCCGTCGCCGCTCCGACTGAATCCACTGCGCTTCTGCGCATGGACCGCATCACCAAGCGATTCGGACGGGCCACCGTTTTGGATGGCGTGTCGCTCGAGCTTTTTCCGGGCGAGGTGCATGCACTGCTCGGATGCAACGGCGCCGGCAAAAGTACGCTGCTGAAGATCCTCGCTGGAGTTCACCCTTGCGATGAAGGAGCGATCTTTCTCGACGGAAAAGCCATCCATCCGCGTTCACCAGCTCACGCAGCCCGCCTGGGAATTGCGGTCATTCATCAAGAATTGTCTCTCGTGCCTGCGCTGTCCGTGACCGAAAACTTGCTGCTCGGCCGGCCGATCTCACGGTTTGGATTTCTTTCCCATAAACAAGAACGCGCCGAAGCGGAAAGGCGTCTGGCCGAAGTCGGGCTCGATGTTGACCCAGACAAACCCGTCGAGAGACTGTCGCTTGCCGAGCGGCAACTCGTAGAAATAGCCAAAGCGATGGGTTTGGGGGCGCGCGTGTTGGTCATGGACGAGCCGACGAGCGCGTTGACCGCGCCGAGCGTCGACAAACTCTTTGAGCTCGTACGATCTCTATGTGCGCGCGGAGTGGCTGTCGTGTACGTCTCGCATCGCATGGAGGAGATCGATCGGCTGGCGCATCGGCTCACGGTTCTTCGGGACGGACGCGTGGTGGGGCAGGCACGCGTGGGACAAACGCGCCTGGACGAGATTGTCTCGTGGATGCTTGGACCTCAAACGAACGTGGCCGTGCAGCCTTCGAAAGAACGAGCGGCCTTGCCTACGAAGCGGCTGGAAGTCGAACACTTCACGGTGTTGTCGGATCAAGGACATCGGATGCTGGTCGATGACGTGTCGTTTTCCGTTTTGGCGGGCGAGGTCGTGGGTTGTTTTGGTTTGTCCGGTGCAGGTGCGAGTGATCTGGTGGCGGGGCTTTTCGGAGCGCTTGGCGATCGCGCGCGAGGGCTCGTGCGGATGGACGGCACTGCGGTGAGGATCGATTCTCCGGCCGTGGCGGCGGCATTGGGAATTGGGTTTGTCCCAGCGGATCGAAAAGCGATGGGAATCATTCCGCAGATGTCGTCGGCGCACAATACGACGCTGGCCA
>CAZETM010000143.1:7106-10666 GCA_964514885.1 uncultured Polyangium sp.
GCGGTGGTCGTGGCGAGTTCGGATGCGCAGGAATTGGTGGAGCTTTGCGATCGGATTCTGGTGCTGCGGCGAGGGAAAATCGTAGCGGACGAGCGGCCTGCCGAATGTGGTGCGGATCGATTGCTCGAATTGGCGATGGTGGAAAGTGACTCTCTCTCCCCCTCTCCACGTAGCGGCGCAGCCGCGGAGTTGGAGAGGGCCGGGGTGAGGCGGGCGAGGCGAGTATGAGCGAAACGTCGTTATCGCTGTCGGCGCGTGGCTCTGCCGAGTGGATTCGTAGTCCGTTGGCGCGCGCGGTGTTCGCTTTGGTGCTCGTGCTGGTTTTGGGCTTAGTATTTCCTGCCGAGGGAGCGTTTTACCGATCGGGCACGCATTTCGGTGCTTTGCGACAAATGTCCGTGCACGGAATTCTCGCGGTGGGATTATTGCCGGTCATCTTGACGGGCGGTATCGACTTGGCCGTGGGCAGCATTCTCGGGCTCGTCGCGGTGATCGTGGCAAAGCTCGTGATGCATGCGGGTTTTTCCGGGGCGATTGGGGTTTTCGCTGGCATTGGCGCGGGCGCTTTGTGCGGCGTCGTATCGGGATCGATATTATCCTTCGCCCGAGTGCAACCGTTTGTCGCCACGCTGGCAATGATGGTTTTTGCTCGAGGTTTGGCGAAAAGCGTCAGTGGCGGGATGAAAGTCTCGACGGCTGTGGCGGGACCTGACGGCGTGATGCATTATGTCGAGGTGCCGGCTCTTTTTCGGGCGCTCGATACGCAGCTCGCGGGCGGAGGCCTTGCGGTCGTGACCTTGGTTTTTCTGGGTATGGCGGTCATTATTGGAGCATTGTGTGGTTTTCATCGTCTCGGCAGGTATTGGCTGGCCGTGGGAGGCAATGAGGAAGCGGCGCGGCTTTCGGGCGTTCCGGTGACGGCGGCGAAAATCGCGGCGTACGCTTGGTGTGGTCTTTGCGCGGCCGTGGCGGGCATTTGTCATGCGGCTGAAGAGCAGCAAGGTGATCCCGAGGCGGGGACGACTTATGAGCTCACTGCGATTGCGATGGTCGTCATGGGCGGGACAAGTTTGGCGGGCGGGCGTGGTGGAATGGGCCTGACGCTACTCGGTGTGCTCACGATTGGATATTTGGACAAGATTCTCAGCATCAATGCGGTACCCGAGGCCAGTCGCCTCATGTTAACCGGCTTCATCGTCGTGCTGGCGGTATTGGCGCAAAAGCCTGTGCGCTCATGAATTTTTCGATAGAGTGGAGGATCCTTTGAACACAAAACAAAATGGTTTGTCTCGTCGGGGTTTGGCCGTGCTCGCGTTCGGGCTGGTCGTGTCGTGCAAAGGAGGCGGCGATGCGGCGCCTGCTCCGGCGGAAGGGCAGAAGAAAACGAAGTTTACGATTGGCGTTTCGCAATGCAACTTGGGTGAGCCGTGGCGTGTGCAGATGAATGCGGACATAACGGCGGCGGCGAAAGAGCATCCAGACTTTGAAGTGGTTTGGCGAGACGCACAGAACGATACGCGTAAACAACGGGCACATGTCGAAGAATTGGCGCAAGCCAAAGTCGATCTTTTGATTATCAGCCCGAAAGAAGCGCAACCGCTGACCGATCCGATTGCGAAGGTTTACGATGCGGGCATCCCGGTCATCGTGCTCGACCGCGCAATCCTAGGCGAAAAGTATACGACGTTCATTGGTGCGGACAACAAGAAGATTGGTCGAGCGGCTGGGGAGTGGGCCAAGCAGGTGCTGGGTGGAAAAGGTAAGGTTGTCGAATTGAAGGGGCTCATGACGTCCACGCCGGGGCAGGATCGCAATGCGGGATTTCGCGAGGCACTGGCAGGAACGGAGATCGAAGTGGCGTTCGAAGCGGATATGAAGTGGCTCGAGCCGGACGCGCGCAAAGAAATGGATTCTGCCTTGTCACGTCTGCCGAAGATCGATCTCGTGTATGCGCATAACGATCCCGGCACGCATGGAGCTTATTTGGCGGCGAAAGCAGCCGGGCGCGAAAAAGAAATGAAGTTCGTCGGGATCGATGCCTTGCCGCACGAGGGCGTGGCCTATGTCGAACAGGGGTTGCTCGACGCAACGTTCCAATATCCGACGGGCGGTCGTGAGGCGATTGAAATGGCCGGCAAGATTCTACGCGGCGAAAAGCCTCCGAAGACGATTACTCTGGGCTCACGGATGTTCACGAAGGAAAACGTGAAGCAGGGCGGTAAGGCGATCGAGTAGAAGCGTCAGAAGGCGGCCATGAGTTCCCTTCCGCCCGTAACTTCCGCGTCGACTCGAGATCTTGAATGAAGCACATGCGCTGGCTTGGTTCGACGAGCGACGACGCGAGCTGAGCGGCGTGTAGTTCGATGTAGCCATCCGGAATGTCGCGCATGTCCATGACCGTTGTGGTCAGAGTCGTTTCGTTTTCGCCACGGACAAGAGAGCCTTGATCTGAGACGCGTACGCGTCATCGTCCGCCGTCCGAGCGGCATCGATCCACGAATTCGCCACATTGGCCGCATCCGTACACGCCAATTGCGATCCAGCGTGAAATCGCGCAAGTCGAGCTTTCACGATATCGAAATGCCGAAGGACATCTTCGTCCAACGCGATCTGACGAGCCAGTACCACATGAAGTGCTTTTGCATCGATCAGCGCACCGTTCCAATATGGCCGTACGCCATCCATCAGTGCCGAGAAGGTACTGGGTAGAATGAAAAAAGCCTCCTTGTGCACCAGGGCAGTTACCCAAATACGATGTCCATCGTCGATCCGTGCCTTCACCCCTCCGTCGTCGTAAAGCTCCGAGTGTAGCTCTTCCGTGTCTTTCCATCGATATCCCTCCGGAAGTGCAGCCTTTTGGATATCCAGGTCGAGCATTGCGTAGAGCTTTTCTGGGTCCAGGTACGAATTGGCCGGGTCTTGTAGATGCACCACGTGCAGAGCCTGGTACACATCCAACACTTGCGTTCGGCCTCCACAATTGAAGAATGTCGGTGTGCGAGAATTGTGCCAATTTCTTGGAACGCAGGCCTTGTAAAAATTCGCGTCGGGCAATCGTTCGTATCTCGCGTATCGCTGTGGGCTCAAATGGAGCTGATCTTGCGCATTTGGAAAATCGCCTTCACACAGCAGCACAATCTTGTTTTTGATCTGGGGGGACCGCAAAATGGTCCGGACAATCGTATCCACTGCATCCATCATGCCTGTCCGTCCGTGGATTGGGATTGACCGGAGCGAAGGGGCGGTTCGAGCGTTCGTACGTGCCGCGGAGTAAGCGCCGTACAAAGCTCATATGAATGCGTGGCGAGGATGTATTGGCTGTTCGGCGCCCACGCTTGAAGATCGCGGATGATTCCATATTGCCAATCTGGATGAAAGGATGCCTCGATTTCATCGATGAGCACGAGCGCGCCCGCGGCCCGATGCGCCCGTAACCATGCATAAATCATCAGACGCTTGAGCTCTCCTTGAGACAAGTCTTCGGGGCTCAAAAGAGTTTCTTGGCCATTCGGCCGGACGACGATGAATTCGATGCCCAAAACCTGGTTGGTTTCCTGATC
>CAZETM010000143.1:10766-15901 GCA_964514885.1 uncultured Polyangium sp.
CGTGGTTTTTCCGTCGTCTCGCCGTGCCGAGCCGAGCAATGATTTGCGAACGTCTCGGTCAAGAAAAAGGTATTGTTGATTCGAGGGTCCAAGGAGGAAAATTCGCGACGCGATCTTCTGGAGAATTTCTTCCGTTTTGGAAACACTCTGGCCCACGATCCTACACACAATTGCATTTTGACCGAAAATGTTCTTCGGCGTAATGTGAGAAGGCGCGTAGGTCGTGATGTACTTGTAGCCCTGCGCTAAGATTGCTGCCTGTATGCGTTCCCATTCTACTGAAAGCGATTCGATCGTTTCCTGAACCAGGTCGCGCGCAGCGCCCATGGCTTCGAGCGATTTCTCCAAGTAGTTACGGAACTCCTTTTCGGACTGAGGCAAGGGCGCATCGATTGGATCACGCCCCAAAGCTTCGCGAAGGAGAAAAACCCCGAGCAGCTTATCACTGAACTTGCTATTCCAACCCTTTTGTGAAGCCGTGACGTGCTGCTCGATGCGTTTACCCAGACCATTTTGCCTGGACTGATAGTCTGCAAGCGCTTTCTCGGCAAAAAATCCCCATTTCACTGCATCCGCCCCGAGGTGCGTGTGGAGAAACTTGTCACCTAACGACACGAATTCCAGCACATGAGACTCGTCGTCGATGCGCATCGTCAATCGAGCAATCAAACGCTCCTGCTCATCCTCTTCGTGCGCATCCGTGGCCAACATGTTGGCCAAATACGGAAACCGTGCAGGATCCGAGCTGCAATGCAGGAGCACGAACATCAATTGCAAAAGCGTGCTCTTGCCTCCGCCGTTCTCGCTGCCGAGAGGGAAAATCCAGGGCTCGTAGCTGCGGTCGAACTCGAGCACGACGTTTCGCAGCACGCGAAATGCTGGAACTTCAATTTTCTCGACGTACATGCTCAGCCTCTCCTGCCAACGACGTTTATGACGCACGGCTATCATACGTCGTCTCATGGAGCAACAACCGTGCAGACACTTCCGCATCGTTACCGGTCAAGCTGCAAGCTTGCAGCGCTCGCGGCGAACATTCCACCGTCCCCTTTCATGCCGACGTGCCAAACCACACATCGTTAGAGGATACCAAATCCTTGACAGGCTGCTAGACTCGCCGTCGCCCCATGATGTCCGACGAGCAAGAGATCGACCGGCTACGAGCCGATAACGCAGATCTACGTGCCCGCTTGGCGGAAGCTGAAAAGGCTCTGTCGCAGGGCGCGCTCACCCCGCCGGCGGACCACAGGCAGGCTCTGCTGCAACTGAGTGCTCTCAACATGCATCTGCGGCTCGCTATGGACGCCGCTCTCGCGATCGCCTTTGAGTGGGACATTGCGACCGATCGTGTGCGCCGCTTGCAAAGCGTCGAGCAAGCTTTGCCGGAAACGGAGTCGGATACTTTCGCGGGCGTGGCGAATGTCGTCCATCCCGACGATCGCGACGTTTTTCGAAACAACGTGCACGCGGCGCTCCAGTCGACCGATGGCGTCTATCGTAACGAATTTCGTATGGTACGGCCTGACGGTGACATGCGCTGGCTCGGCGAAAGCGGGCGCGTGGAATTCGACGACCAGCACCGTCCTGTTCGCCTCATTGGCATCTCGCAAGATATCACTGACCGCAAACGAGCCGAGGAAAAGCTCGGTGCGAGCGAATCAACCCTCCGCACTTTTTATGAAAACTCCACGTTTCTCATGGGGGTCGTGGAAGTACCCGATGACGATTCGGACATCATTCACATTTACGACAATCCCGCAACGGATAAATTTTTTGGATATGATCCAGGCAGCACGCCAGGAAAGACGGCATTGGGTTTGGGCGTCCCGCAGGATGTGCTTAAAATATGGATTGCCCATTATCGCGATAGCGAACGGCAGCATTCGCCCGTTCGATTCGAATACGAACATCCCACCACGACCGGCACGTTATGGCTTTCGTCGGTGGTGGCTTGTATCGGACCGTCGGGTCGCGGCAGTACGCGCTTTTCGTATGTCACCGAGGACATTACCGAGCGGCGGCAGGCAGTGGAAAGCTTGAAAGAAGCGGATCGGCGCAAAGACGAATTTTTGGCCATGCTAGCACACGAGCTGCGTAATCCGCTGGCGCCGATTCGTAATGCCATACAGTTGTTACGCGTCATCGCACCGGGCGATTCACGCGTTCGAGGTGCGCACGACATGATCGAGCGGCAGGTGGGCCATCTGGTCCGATTGGTAGACGATTTGCTCGATGTGTCCCGAGTTTCGCGGGGTAAGATTCAGCTCCAAAAGGGTCCGCTCGATATCGCTGCTGTCGTGCGGCAAGCGCTCGAAACGAGTCGCCCATTGCTCGATGCCCGCCATCACGAATTGACGACGTTGTTCCCCGCGGCGCCGATTCATGTATTTGGCGACCTCACTCGGCTTTCGCAAGTCCTGAGCAATCTACTGAACAACGCCGCCAAATACACCGATGACGGCGGCCGAATCCAAGTGACCGTCGAGCGGGTAATGGAGGGGGCCTTGTCGGAAGCGGTCATTCGTGTGCGCGACAGTGGACGAGGAATCGATCCCAAAGCGCTCGATAATCTATTCGATCTGTTTTACCAAGTGGATCGCAATCTCGATCGTTCGGACGGTGGTTTGGGCATTGGCTTGTCGCTCGTGAAAAGTTTGGTCGAAATGCATGGCGGCCGAGTGGAAGCCCATAGCGCAGGTCGAGGCCAAGGAAGCGAATTCGTGGTGCGGCTGCCAGTTTTGCGGGAGGAACCTCGGGTGCCGCGAGCTGATGAATCCACGGCCCCGGCCAATGCAACGCGCGGCCTGTCCATTCTCGTCGTGGACGATAACCGCGATTCAGCCGAAACCATGGCGATGCTGCTGGAAATGGAAGGGCATCAGGCCATGATGGCATTTGATGGCAAAGAGGCCGTCGAGGTGGCATTGGCAGAGCGGCCAGCCGTCGTCTTATTGGATATCGGCCTGCCACAAATGAATGGTTATGACGCATGTCGAGCGATGCGCCAGGGGGGCCTCAATGATACGCTGCTCGTGGCGATGACCGGTTATGGCCGAGAAGAAGACCGTCGATTGTCGCATGAGGTGGGATTCGATGCGCACCTGGTCAAACCGGTGGACTTGCAGGCAGTTCGCAAGCTTTTGGAGTCTGTGGTGACGGGGCGGTGAGTATTTCGCGGTGCAATCGAGCCAATTAGAGGTTTTCTGCTGGCGGTTCATCTTCGTCGTCACCGAATAAGAATCCGATCGGCAATTCGAATGTTTCAAAGGGTTCGGCGCGAACGGTCGTTCCCGCGCGCGCGCTCAGCACCAAGACATACCCGTCGGGGGAATGCCGGTAGACCAGCAAGAAGCGGCTTGTCGGGTCCAAAATCCAATAATGATGGATGCTCGCTGCATAATAAATCGCCATTTTCTCGATCAAGTCTCGAGTCGGGTTGGTCGGGGACAAGACTTCGGCGATCCAGTCGGGTCGTTCGGTGATCGCACCTTTGGGACCCGGCTCCGGTCGTGAAGCGAATCGATCGCGACGCCAACCGGCCACATCTGGGCGTACACCGTCGTTGCCAAGCAGTAGGTCTACTTCGGGGCCGATCCACCATCCGCCTGGTCGGTCGGCTCCGCCTGGACGACGGTTGAACGGAGCGACGAATTCGATGATTTTGGCCTGCACTTGGCTGTGCGCCAAGCTCGGCAGGGCCTTGTACACGATACGTCCCCCGCTGAGCTCGGCGCCCTTTTCTTCAGGCTGTGCGAGCCATTCGGTGATGGTCGATGGCCGTTGCGTCTTGGACTGAGCCTGCTCGTTCGCAGGTAGGACGGGGCCGGAGGTGGTCATGCGGCGAGCATAAACCACCTTGGCAGCAATGTCACTTGCAATGTCGCGGTGGATGATACGGGGCAGGGGCTCGATTGGCCATGCGGTCAGGTTTCGTTTTCAGTCTCGACCGGTGCGCGTTTGCGCAGGCGCGGGAATAACCGTTCGGCAGCGGCTTTGCCGAATTTCTTTTGCGCATCGAGCCAATTCTCTTCATAAGCGCGTCGCAATGCAGCTTGCGCCAGTTCTTCTTCGGCCTCGGCCAGCTTTCGAGCACGCAATGCATCGTCCAGGACCTTCTGCGCATCGTCAATCGCTTGCGCCTGGCCTTCCAGATCCGTTTCGAGCGATGACAATGCGTGTCCCGCTCCGAGCTCGCGAATACGCATGGCAATCAGCCGGCACGACGCAGCCGACGTTGCGCCATTGACGCCCACGAAATCGCTGAATCCACCTTCGGGAAAGATTCGATTGAACGAGGTTTCCCCTGGCATGTCCCGATCATTCTGCTTGGCCCGCTCGGAGGTCGTGCGCAATGCATCCGCGCCATCTCGTCCGCGCAAGTCGCGATCATCCTCGGCGTCGTCTTCGACCGCGATGGCCTTTTGCTTGTCGGCAAAAGCATCTCCCAGGCGGGTATGATGCGCTTCAATGGCTGAAGCGAGAAATTCGGCTCCCTTGGTGGCTCGACAGAGGCGCATGTGGCGCCTCGTGGTCGACGAATGTTTTGGGGTTGAATCAGCATCTCGTAGCATTTGAGCCATGAAACGTACCTCCGTTAGTGATGTCGCGTGGTATACTGATGACGTCAGGGCGTCAAGCGTCAACGTGCGTGCAGCGATGCGAAAAGTTGGCCCAGTGCTGCCGGGCCTGTACGAATCGATGCCGATGAGGTTCGGCGTGAAGTATCGCTGGCGAAGTTTGATAACGGGGGTCGTGATGGCGGCTTCGAGCTTGTGTAGTCAAGGCTCCCGAAGGCCGCGTGAGTCACGAATTGCCAAACGGTCGTGACGTGGGGTTGCCGCAGTATCAACCTTTCGTAAAAACCGGGACCGCTCAGTCGGTGCTCGATGCTGTCGGATGCGGCATCGTCGAGGATTGATTGAAGCGGGGTGGGAAAGTCCGCGAGCGACTGTTCGGCGGCATTCGCGAATCGTTCCAGCACCTTGCTACCTGTTCAGCCGCGCAATCCTGCTCAACTCGTTCTTGCCCGCATTGCGCGCCCGCGCAACCCCGTCAACCTCACACCCGCCGCCATTACACCGCCGCGCAATCCTGCTCAACTCGTTCTTGCCCGCATTGCGCGCCCGCGCAACCCC
>CAZETM010000144.1:0-15783 GCA_964514885.1 uncultured Polyangium sp.
GGAGGTGGCCATGCAGGGCCGCCGCCGATGATGTCACCGGGAGCGCTTGGTGGAGGTGGAGCACCGCCGATGATGTCTCCGCCCGGCATGGTTGCGCCTCCGCCGATCATGTCGCCGAGTGGCGTGCCGCAAGCATCGTTCGCGCCTCCGCCAGTCATGGGTGCGATGGCTGCGGCATCAGGACCGCGCGTGCTCGTGGGCTTTTTGGTGACGTTCCAAAACGATCCGAGCGGTAGCTTCTGGGCCATTCACAGCGGCCGCACGCAGCTTGGTCGTAGTGGCAGCGAGGGTGGTGTCGACATCGCCGTTCCCGATGGCAGCACGTCATCGCGTCACGCGACGATTCATGCGGACCCGTCGACGGGTCAGGCGTTTGTCGAGGACGACAACTCGCGAAATGGAACGTTCTTGAACGAGCAGAAGCTCACGCCGGGCGATCGTCGCCAGCTTCGCGACAACGATCGCCTGCGTCTCGGCAGCACAACGTTTGTGGTCAAACTATTGGTGTCGTGAGCTGATCAGGGGCCGCCGCCAGCACCGCCGGCTCCACCAGCACCGCCGCTTCCGCCAGCACCGCCTGCGCCACTTCCACTCGCTACTGTGCACAACTTGTTCACGCAGTTGTTCGAGGTGCAGTCGCCGTTCTCGACGCATGCAAGACCGTCGGCACACGCGGCGCATTGCGTGCCGCCACAGTCGACGTCGGTTTCGAAGTCGTCCTTCACGCCGCTCATGCAGTTCGGGTTCTTCTGGCACTTGAAGATGCCGGCCATGTCTTTCGCGCAGTAGCCGCTTTCGCAGTCTTGTGGAAACTCGCAGTTCGCCATGTCAGCGCATCCCTTTTGACACGCGAGGCCGCAATCGATGTCTGCTTCACCTTCGTCGATGACCTTGTTGGCGCATGTCCCTTGAGCGCCGGGAATGATGCAGTTGAAGTACTCGACGACGCTCAACTCCTTCCCGCTCAAGCTCTCGTTTTCGGGGGCGGCGAGCGAGTAGTGCACGCGAAACTTCACGAAGCCGTCGACGCCGACGCTGCCCGGATTGGAGATGAGTTCGGCGCGCGGAATGAGTTGGTCGAGGTCTTGTTCGCCTTCCAGACCGCCGTTGGCCTTCGTTTCGTCACACGTCGCTGTCTGCTCGAAGCTGAACTCGAAGCTCGTGCTCGAAGGACATGTGACGCTGAAGTTCTTACCGGAGCCAGGCGTGAGCGCGAATGTGCCACCACAGATCTGAGCGTCGCTCTCGACGCATTCGGAACCTTCGGCCACTGCCGGAGACGGGTCGATGGTGATCGTGAATGCGCCGTTGGGGCCGAACGAGCCGGCGCCGCACCCAGTTCCGTTCTTGTTCGTGATGACAAACGATGCGGACTTGAGCGGAAAGGTAGAGACATCGAGCGGCGGGTCGAAGCGGACGTTGCCACCTTTGTCGAACACACACAGCTCGAGGTTTGTCCGGTCCGCAAGCTTGCTGAAGCGACCGGTGCTGGCTTGTTGATCAACACCGAAAGCACCGCACTGCCCTGGCGCCTCGGCGGCCAGCTCGCGGTAGCAATTGTTCGGATCGCCCAGCCATCCGCAAAGATCGTCAAGCTTAGGAGGTGCGCCACACGCAACGAAGTTGGTTGCGACAAACGCGAGCGGAAGCGCGCTGAGGAGAAAAAGAAAACGAGAACGCATGTGCCGAGTCTACGCGAACGATGCGTGACCCGACCACATGCGTCGCGTGGACTCAGAGTTGCGTATACGGACCAGGTACGACGAAGACGTCGTCCGTTCCGCTGTACGCGAACATTCCCCAACACACGAGCTTGTGCTTGAGGGCGAAGGCGAGCGCGTTCGACAGCTCAGTCTTGGGCGCGAGGACCGCGAGGTTCGACCTGCGAAGTCCCCACCAACCAGGACCGTGATCGAGCAGCGATTCCTGCAAGTCACGCGAGGCAGAGAACTGATCCTTCAACACCGCGAGACGCAAACGCAGAAACGGAGGCGGCTCGCCCTCCTTCGCTTCGCCCGTGGGGAAGTCGAACCAGTACAGGTTGTCGCGCGCTTTTTTCGGCTCGATCTTCACGCCGCGTGTTTCGAGATAACGGGCGAAATCTTCGGGCGAAAGCTTCTGCGTCACCGGATGCGTGTCGATGTCTTTGCAGACATCGTTCTTGATCACGAAACCGTTGAGACGAATGGACGCTTCGGGGTCTCCTTCGGGCGACGTCACCTGGTCGTCAGGCGCAGGCATGTCGCTGGGATAGTCGACGCCAGGGTCGAGTCCTACGCAGGCGACGGAGGGGCTGGCTAGCGCAAAGGCGAGCAGCACACCGAAGCAAGAGGCGCGATTGATCATGGGACGATTCGGAACGGCATTACCAACTGCAAGATGCGTCACGGTGCACTCCTCGAAGGGGCAGCGTCGGCAAGGCGCGGACGAGTCACGCGCTTCGTGCATATTCAACGAAGATGCGAGATGGGGCAAACTCGTGAGTGAACATTTGGCCCCAGGCCCAGGCTAGCCTAAGTTATCTCCGATGAGGCCCGCCGACCTCGCTCCGTTTCGAACCTCCATGCTCTTTCCTAAAACCCTGCTTCTAGGCGCTCTTTCGCTCATGGTCATTGGGTGTGGCGGCTCGCCGACCGCACCACAACGTGACGAGGTGTTTTACCTGCACGGCAGCGGTGTCATCGACAAAAACCAAAGCTTCGAGGCGTACTTCCCGAAGCTCAATGCCGATGAGACCGAACGACTTCCGCGCCGCGTAGGCGTGGGAGTTCTCGACGGTGACGTGCGTTTGTCACGACCAATCGATTGGTACGTGCGCGACGCCGACACCGCTCAAGGCCAGCGGTTCATCTCGTACCAATCACCACGCCAATTCTTGTTCTCGATCTACGAACGCGTCGATCACCCGGACGACAGTTGGCCCGATGTGATGAAGCGCTACGAAGAAGACTGCGAGAAACAAGGCGCCGAGATCCTCGCTCGACGCATGCCTGTCTCGACGTCCAATGCACAAGCGCGCTCGTACATCGTGAAGACGAAGATCCCCGCCAAACCCGCCTACCATTCGTACGCGCATGAAATACTCGTGCGCAGCGACCATCGCTTGCTGCTCGTGCAAGTCGTTCACGGCGAGAACATCGAGTCCGTTGCCGACGAGATGGGCAACGCTCTTCGATCCATGCTCGTGTACTAACCGCAGCGGTTTTTCCTTCGCACTTGAACGAATCAACGCGCGTCCCACGATGCGCGTTTTTTCATTTCAGTACGGCAACGGCGGCGGCTCGAGACGCTCTTCTTCTTCGCCCTCGCCACTGCCGGGCTTGGGTTTGTCGTCGAGCGGTACTTGGATCACGAAGTTTTGGCCGACCGGACCACCGAGCCATGTCGTGCGCGACAGCGTCGATGAGCGTGGCGATGAGAGTTGAAATCGCGGGGCATCGTCCGTGCCTACGTGCAGCTCGAGCGTCGCGTCACACGCACCTCGCGTGAGCGTGTCGACCGCAGCCTTGAGGATCGGACGGTTCGCTCCACCTGGCAGGAACGAGATGTACTCGTCGTACTTCAGTGGCCCGAGCACGATCTTGAAACGCCCCGCGCCGTCGTACACCCACTTGCCGATCGTGAGGCTTTCACCGAGCTGATAGTTCGCGACACCGATCTTGTTGCGCAGGGGTTTTTCCAAAAGGATCCAGTGCCCGACGAACTGCTCGATGCCCACGCCCATGCTGCCGAAGAGATCTTTGAGCACCACTTCGAGCCCGCGCGCGGAACGCGATCGTGATGCGAGCAGCGGTGCGTAACGCATGTAGAGAAAGCGATGCAGCGGGCTCTTGTGATCGCGAAAACCGTCGATGCCGGCTGCACACAAGAGGCGTCGCGTGAACGGATCATCGCCCTTCTTGCGGTAACCAACCGAGTGTCGGTACTTCGTGAACGAGCGATAGAACAGAGACAGCAAGCGATGGTGGAAGACGTCGAGGAACTCGCGCTTCGGCTGCGGACCACCTTGGTAATCGTCTTGCGCGAACTCTTCGACGAAGTGCGTGGGCAGCGGTGAAACCGAACCGTAGAGACCCATGAACGTGGCCGTCAGGCGCATGCGCTCCTGTTCGTCCGGGTACTTCTCCTGCTTCAGCTCGCTTACGTCGCTCGACGCGAAGATGAGGCTCGTGTCCCCACGTAGACGAATGCGCTCTTGCGATACGGGACCTAGTTGCCCAACCGGTGCACTGCCGGGAAAGAGTCGCTCGAGGACGTAGACGAGACGAAAGAACGAATAGCGACGAGCGTTGTGCTCGAGCTCGGACACCTTGGCGAGAACAAGCGCCTGCGACTGCGCCTGCTGCTCAGCAGGCGACAATTCGGCGCCGTCATTCGGCGGCGTCAGATGAGGTTCAAGCTGCCGCTCTTCGGCTCCCATCGATACACCACCCGCGAGTTCGTGCCCGTGACACTGAGCTGCGTAAACGAGTTGAGCGACACGTACGAGGCGAGCATCTCGTTCAAGATGCTCGCGAACAAATACATTTCACCCTCGCCCGCAAACCCTCCCTCGTCGAGCTCGATGTCCGTCGCGATGCCGCGTACGGGAGCACCACGATAGAGACGATCGGTCGGGCGCACGCGTATCGATTTGATCGCTTGCATGCGCAGTTGATTCGCTCGCGCTGCTTGGCGATCGATGAGCGCGGGGAAGTTGTAAATCTCGAGCATCGATCTCAGCACCTCGAGCTCGGTGATCGATCGATAGCTCATGGCCATGTGCGACAACACGCGCCACTGCAGCTCGCGTCCCGTTGGCGGTGGCAGAGGCTGCGTGACGCCAGTGAGATTCGTGAAGCTTGCGACTGCAGGTGACGTCGCCGTCGGCACGCGCAAGTCACCCACCTTGAGCTGTCCAGGCAAACGACGATTCGTGCACGTAGCTTCGATGCTGATGACGTCGAACTCGGGGATCGCTCCGCCATCCTGCGCTGATCCAAACGACATGTAGACGTCGACGCCGTCGCCGATCGTCGAAGGCTTGATGTGCGTCTGATAGAAGACGCCGCGTGCTGCAGCGTCGGCTTCGAGTTCGTGTTCGAACGAGAAAAACGGTGGGATGCGTACGCGCTGGCTCGTGCGTCGCGCGATGCCGATGACGTTGTCGATGCTGTAAATCTCGTAGCCGACCGGAGTCGATCCTGCGGGACGTGCGAGGTACTCGTACTTGCTCGGATCGGGTTTGATCGGATCGCCCGTGTGCTCGAAGAGGTTGACCACGGGTGTGCAAAAGAGGCGGAAGTTTTCCTTCGCGACGCGCGTGCCCGACGGCAGACCGTCCTTGAATTGGATGATGAGCGCGAACTTGTCGGAGAGTTTGTCCGCGGGCATCGCTTCGAGTCCTGTGACGTCGAAGAACGCGAATTTCTGCGGCAGCGAGAAGTATTCCTGGAGCAAGCGGAAGCCCGGATAAACCGTGGCCGGGTAGGGGATCAGCGCTTCGGTTTCGTCGAACCCGACGAGCTTGATGTTGCGCGCTGGCAACGTGGCGAGCGTCGTGTCGCGCCCTGCCGAGTCGACAGCGCACAGCGCGATGTTGTCGACGTGCGCCCCTAGCCACACGCGAATGTCGTCTTGAAGGCGTCGCTCACCGTGGATGTAAAAACGAATCCTCGAGAGCGCGAGAGCTGCGAGTGCTGCGCCGCCAGTCACCTTGAGCTCGATGCGCAGTGCTTGAGCAAGCTGTGCACCCGTGTCGAGACGAACGTCTTCCACGGACAACGGGAGCAGCTCTACGTCCTGCGTCGTGCGGAACCGACACGAGATGCCGTCGACGGGAACCGAACCGATCTCGGCATGCCGCGAGACGATGAGTTTTTCCCGAACAACGTTGGGCAACGGCGTGAACTCGATGATCGACGTGGCGGGGATTTGCCGCAGGTAGTGCGGGAAGAGCAGAGCCGCGACGGAATGAATGACCTCGGGCAGCTCGTCATCGAGCTTCTGTCGGATCTTTCCCGTGAGGAATGCGACGCCTTCGAGCAGTCGTTCGACGTCCGGATCGCCACCACGTTCGGCCAACATTGGGCCGATCGCGGGATAGGCCTGAGCAAACTCACGTCCGAGTTCGCGCAGGTAGGTCAGCTCGTCCTGGTAGTACTTGTTGAACATGAGCCCCGACGACGCTTAGCAGTCGACCGCTCTGCGGTGACACTGTCAACGCTGGTGAGAAGTTTCGCGGATCATCCGAGTTTCACGTTGCCGCTTTGATCGACCGCAGTGCTGAAACGCAGCGGGCTGCGTCGACCATCCGGGTAGTGAAGCTGGCCGGTGATCTCGAACTCCAGGATCATCGCGCCCATCGTTTCGTTCTTGATGTGTCGCACTTGCACGTTCTTCAGACGTGGCTCGTAGTTCTGGATGCTGTTCTTGATGGCGCGCTGAACGATGCCGATCGCATCGGGAAAGTCGTGCAGCATCTCGGAAACTTCGATGAGGCCGTAGTCGGGGCACGTGAGTGAACTGCCCTGCCGCGTGTTGAGCATGCGGATGAGATGCAAGACCACGGCCTGTTCGAGGTCTTGGTCTTTCCACGTATGCCGCTCCAAGGAATGAGGATTGGCTGCGTGCGCGATACGGGTGAGCAGTGAAGCCGACACGCGCCGATCCTACCCTTCTATCGCTCGCGCTGACAGACCGATGTGGCTCGGGCGTGAGGTAGGGGGAGTGCAACGCGATTGGTGGAAAAGCGCACCAAATAGGCCGTGCAAACCGGAATTTCCGCGCGAACCTTGGCGGGAATTTTCAAGCGGGCCGCGGCGCATGATACGAAATGAGGCGTGAAGCCGTCTTGTGATGACCGCCATGACCACGCGACAAACCGCACGCGCGGTGCTCTCGCGGTGACCTCTCTCGTACTAGCCAGCGCCCTTGCGATTGGCTGCGGAGCTGCTCCCGAACAGCCGCACATGGAAGTGCAAACGCGTGGGCAAGCGCCGCTCGCCGTGTGCACGAAGAAGCTTCCTCCACTGTCGTCAGGCAGCGGCAGAGCTGCCGTGCGAACGCTCGAAGCCGATGCGTGGGCCGAAGTCGCGTTCCCCGGTGTCACTGGTGAAAAGGGCTTCAACCCGACGGACACCGACTGCACGGGACACTACGCGTTTGCGAACGAATCGCTGCGTGGTGGCATCTCGCAGAAGGGTTGGCCGCGCACGATCGAGCCTGAAGAAGTCGACGTTCGCGCCGGGCCCGACGGACTACGCGTGCTCTGGTACCGCGTGCTCGAATTCGAAAACGGTGACTTCGGTGGACCGATGATCCTCGCGCGTGCCTATGGCGATCGCGCGGAGGTTTACGGGATCGGAAGTTATCGCGGGCCGCTCAAGACGCAGATCCAACCAGTGCGTCTCGGTGACGACACGCTCGTCGTTGCGGAATCGAAGCGTTGCGATCAGCCCGATGACTGTCGCAAACAAGCGCACTTTCATCTCGCGCGACGTGGTCGATTGATCGAAGCCGCAGCCGTCGATGTCGAGCGCACGGCGGTTCTTCCGTCGGTCACCGAGCGCGGCCTCTACGCTCGTTACAAGCTGCTCACGGACGTGACGTACACGCCGAATGGGATTCTGCTTCTCGAGCAGATCCGCGTGGGGATCATTCACTACGAGGATCCGAATCGAGACAGTGATCGCGACTTGCGCAAGGTCGAGTTCTCTCGGTTCTTGCGTGTCGAGCGGGACGCTCTTTTCAGCTCGAACGAACCGCTCTGGGAGCGCGTCGTCGGCCAGGACTGATCACCCTTCGCTCCGTGTTTGCGCATAGTTTGCCCACGAATCAACGGGCAAACTACTCCATTCCCATACAATTCCCATACGATTGATGTCCGAACGATCGCGTGATGATCCCTCACGCTCGATCGTGTTTTCGTTTGCGGATGAACTGTTGGGGGACAAAAGAAAAAGGGGAGCGAGCTTCGGTTGAAGCCTGCTCCCCTAGCGACGCATCACCAGCAGAAGACGGCGTTACCGTAACCGCAAGAGGGACGCTGCAGGAGCGAGTAGGCGACACCGACCAGCATGCCGGTGCCCATGCCGATGAAGGTGCCGGCGAGGACCTGTTCGTCAGATTCGAACTGGATGCCGCTGCCGTTCACGCTGCGGCTGACAGACGACATCACGCCCGCGGCGAGCGGCACGATGACGTTGCCGACGAACGAGCCGGCGTGAAAACGCCCCTTCGAATACTTGAGCGTATCGACGAGGAAGATGCCGGTGCCGACACCGAAAGCGCCCCATGTCGCGAACGCGTGTGTCGATGGCCCCCCGAAGGTTTCACATCCCGAACCCGGACCCGCAACACGAGGGTCAACGTCGGTGCAACCTGGTCGCGTGTATTGCAGGGAGTTCTTGATGGGGCCATCGAAGAGCAACGTGGCCGCCGCCATCGTCATCATCGGTGCAAAGTGTGAGAAGTGCCAACGGCCCTTCCAGCCGACCGTGGATTCGGGGTCGCTATAGTAGACACGCGGCATGAGAAACACCGTCGACGCACCGATGGCGAGGCTGACGTCGCTAACGATGCCCCAGTTCTGATCGCGTGACGCGATCGTGGGGACTGCGTCCTGAGCAGACGCCTCGCTCGAGTACATCCACGAGGCAGCGACGAGCCCCAAGCTGGCCAGTACGATCTCCTTGATACGCATCCTGCGGAGCCTTCCGTCTTCGTGCGCTGCCCTAAGCAGGCGCGGCTATCTCTTGATTTGGTTCGAGGTCATTGCGTAGCGGGCGCGGTTTCTCGCGGCCGCATCGCCGGCGGCTTTGTCATCGTCTCCGGCGGTCCGAGCGTACGCGCGTGAGAACTGAGGGCCAAAAATAATCATATACGTTTCCTTCTGCTCTCCGGCGTAATCCCCATGGACCACTTCGTAGAGCTTCCAGAGCGCCTCGAACTTGTTCGAGAACAGGCCACCCTTTTTGCCGCGTCGCTCGAGGTCTTCCTCGATCGTTTTCGGTGAAAGCTTCGTGAGCAGCGTGCGAACTCCTTCCATCACGCCGTTGATGAGCGCCACTTGGTGCTGCATCACATCGATGAAGATCGTTTGCAGTTGTCTGGGTGCGTCCGGACCACCTGTCCCACCAAGCAACACCGCACCGAGCTGCTTCTCGTCCTTTGCCGCAGCAACGTGATTGCCTTCCTCAGGCTGAATGTCGCGCGCAAGAACCTCGGTCTCGAACTCCTGATACCCGTCACGCAAGCTGCAGAAGCACTTCAGGAACACTTCCATCACGTCGCGCAAACGCTTGGCAAACATCAGAACGTCTTCGACGTCTTCGATCGGCTTCGATCCCGGAGCGAGCGTGCGTGACAACTCCACCATCGCGGCATGCGCAGCACCCGCTGCACTTGGCTCCGCAAACATTTTCGGATCCACGCCGTAGTACTGCGCGATCTTTTGAAAGTCCTGCTCGGCTCCGATCGCTCCGTGCTCCATCGCCAAACGCTTCAAGTAGTTCTGACGAACGTCCGGCTGAAGCCTCGGCAGATGCTCGTAGATGACGCGATAAACGCCACCCCACGACTGTCGATACGCATCGATGTACGGCTGCAATTGCCGCATGTACGCGTCTTCAGCGCCCGGCGCGATCGGCTTCTGCTGCTGCTCCTTCCACGCCGCTGCTGCTCCGCCAGATTGATCAAAGTCGAGCACCGTCCCGTCTTTCGGTGCCTCGCGCTTCTTCGGCGCGACATCCGCGATCTGCATCCGAATCACGATCGGACCAATCGTGACCTCCGGAGAACTCGTCACGTCGATCGGTGCATCACGCACCATCCGCCGGCCCGAAAACACCGTGCCGTTCGTCGAGCCGAGATCCTTAACGATGATCTGTTTGTCCCGTACTTCGATGGACGCATGGAACTGCGACACGTACGGACGATCGATCGGCAAGTCGTTCAACTGGTTGCGACCGATGCGGACCGGGAAGCGTTCGTACGTCACGTCGAAGCTTTGGTTGGCCTGGGTATCGATGACCCGGGCCACGAGCGCCACCGCCATGCGCCGAGACTACCAACACCGTCCGCGCAAAAGTAGAGGCCCCTCGCTCACCCACCCCAAATCCAATTTCCCCGCCCAATCCGCGATCCGTTCGCGATCGCATCCGTTTTTTTGACTTGCACACCTACATCATGCGACCTTGCCAGACATGAGCCTACTCCACAGGATTCCCCCTCTCGTGTCCGCCCTTGCGTTTGGGTATGGCATTGGGATGACCGCCCCGGAAACGGCGATTGCGCCGGTCAGCGCAGCGGTCGGGGTGCATCGGGAATCGGAACGGGCGCCGGCGGCAGAGAGTCCTGCGCTGCGAGGACGACCGACTGGGTCGAGTGCGAAAAAACTTCCTGCGAGCGCCGAGGGCTACGCAGCGCGCACTGGGGGGCCCGAGTCGCGTGAGCTGAACCGTTTGCGCGAAGTCGGTCCGCAAGACGCGTCGCGCGGCGAGGTCAGCGAGATGGAGCGGCCCACGTTCTCGCGTCCGAGGCTCGCGTCGTCGGGTGAAGTCGACGTAGCTGATCCGGACGAGCTCGACATGGCTGGCAGTGCAGCGTTGTCGCGTTTGCAGATGCCGGATCTCAAGCTGACGATCACGCGGCGAACGTTGAAGTACGTCCACTTCTTCGCGCGCACCGACAAGGGTCGGCACATGTTCGAGGCGTGGCTTCGTCGCAGCGGCAAGTATCAGGATTTGATCCAGCACGAGCTGCGTGAGTGGCGTTTGCCCGAGGATCTGATCTGGTTGTCGATGATCGAAAGTGGATTCGATGCGCGCGTGAAGTCTCCTGCTGGTGCAGTTGGTCTGTGGCAGTTCATGCCGGCGACGGGATCGGTCTATGGGCTCGTGCAGAACAAGCACGTCGACCAACGCAAAAATCCGAAGATGGCGACGACTGCAGCAGCTCATCACTTGCGCGATCTGTACATGCGCTTCGGGAGCTGGGACTTGGCGCTCGCGGCTTACAACATGGGTTACGAGCAGTTGCTCGATCGCATCGATCGATACGGCACTGCGGACTTCAACGAGCTGGCGCGTCAGGAAGCGCTTCCTTCGGAGACTGCGTCGTACGTTCCGAAGATCGCCGCGGCCGCGCTCATCGCCAACAACCTCGAGCGTTTCGGTTTTGATCAAGTCGAGATCATGCGTCCTGTGGACCTGGCCGAGGTCGCGGCGCCGCCTCGTTTGTCGCTCAAAACCTTGGCGAAAGCAGCGGGTGTGTCAGTCAAAACCATCCGCACGCTCAACCCGGATCTGCTCGGGGACAAACTCCCGCCGGGGCACGGTGACTTCCTAGTGAACATTCCACCGGAGTCGTTGTCGCGTGCGCATGCGATGTTGCCGGTGTTGCTACAGACGGAGCCCCTTGCAGTTGATGACATCGCGGTGCTCGATCCGGTCGATCTCGTCGGTGGTCGCGAAGCGCGCATCCGAAAGCCAGGAGGTGACGACAGTCTCTTGTCGTTCTTGCCGTCGTACAAGAAGCGTCGAGCGCTGCGTGATCCGATCCAAGATCTCGTCACGGGTGGTGGCGACGACGAGGCGCAGGATGATGACGAGATCGACGAGCCGTTGCGCAGGTCGCGAGTCAAGCGCACGGGTCGAAAAACGTTGCTGTACAAAGTAGGTTCGGGCGAGACGCTGCTCGGCATCGCGCGTCAGTTCGCGATGGATGTCGAAGACGTGGCGAAGGACAACCACATCGGCGAGGACGCGAAGCTGCGCAGCGGCGCTATTTTGAAGCTGCGTGTCAAACCCTCGGTGCTGGGATCACTCGATGAACGAGTCGAAGTTGCCGACCGTGAGGACAAGGCGACTGAGCCTGCACGAAGCACGGATGCGCCGGTAGCAAAGGAAGCGCATGGCGATCAAGCGCGACCGAAGGCGGAGCCCAAGCGTGCTCCACGTGAGAAGTCGTCTTCGACGCGTGTTGAACGACCACGTGGCTGACGTGTGAGGTCAGTCTCGCTGACTGACTCCTGAACACACACTCACCACATGGCGCCGATCCCGACGAGGGATCCCCACGGGCTCGATCCTGTGTAGGATGCGGGCGCCATGAGCATGCTCGTCGAAGCCAAATCCATCATCAAGAGGCTCTCTCGGATCTGCACCACTGCACTCGAGGCAGCCGTCGTTCAATGCGTCAACGCGCGGCACTACGAGGTGTCCGTAGAGCACCTGCTTCTTGCACTGCTCGACGACGCCAACTCGGACGTCGCGTTCCTCGTAATGCACTACGATCTCGACCCGGCTCGCTTGCGCACCGCGCTTCAGCGCAGCCTGTCTGATCTTCGCACCGGGAACGCGGGCAAACCCGTCTTCTCTCCCACGATGCTCGAGTGGATGCAGGATGCGTGGCTGGTTGGATCCGTCGAGTACGGGTTTGGCAAGGTACGCAGCGGCACGCTGTTCGCGCGTATGGTGCAGCAGCCCAGTCGCTACACGATGAGCGGCATCGGTGCCTTGCTCGAAGGTGTCTCTCGCGAGGACCTCAAGAACAACCTCCCCAAAATCATTTCGGGCTCGAAGGAAGAGGCCGAGTCGGCTCCCACCGCGGCGGGTGGTGCTGGTGGTGCTTCTGGCTCGGGTGGTTTGCCTCCGGGGGCTGCGAGTGCTTCGGCGGACTCAGCGCTCGCCAAATTCTGTGTCGACTACACGGGTCGTGCGCGTGCGGGCGAGATCGATCCGATCTTCGGTCGCGAGAGCGAAATCCGACAGATGATCGACATCCTTGGTCGTCGTCGAAAGAACAACCCGATCATCGTTGGCGACAGCGGTGTTGGTAAGACGGCGCTCGTCGAAGGTTTGGCGCTGATGATCGTGAACAACCAAGTTCCGCCGATCATGCAGGGCGTCGAGATCATGGGTCTCGATCTTGGTCTGCTTCAGGCCGGCGCGGGCGTGAAGGGCGAGTTCGAGAACCGCATGAAGATGGTCATCTCGGAGATCAAAGGTTCGCCCAAGCCGATCATTCTGTTCATCGACGAAGCGCACACGATCATCGGTGCGGGCAATCAAGCGGGCGCAGGCGATGCGGCCAACTTGCTCAAGCCTGCGCTTGCTCGTGGTGAGTTGCGAACGATCGCGGCGACGACGTGGGCCGAGTACAAAAAATATTTCGAGAAGGACGCAGCGCTCGCTCGACGTTTTCAACCCGTCAAAGTCGACGAGCCGAGCGAAGCCGTGGCGATCACCATGCTCCGCGGTCTGCGCTCCAAGTTCGAGGAAGCGCACAACGTCATCATCACGGATGAAGCTGTTGTCGCCGCGGTCAAACTTTCGGCGCGGTTCATCTCAGGCCGCCTCCTTCCCGACAAGGCGGTCGATCTTCTCGATACGTGTTCGGCAAAGGTGAAGATCGCGTTGCAGCAGAAGCCTTCGCAAGTCGAGGACATCGAGGTCCGCATCCAGACGTTCTCGACGGAGCTCGCCGCACTGAAGCGGGATCTGGCTGCCGGCATTGTGTTGCTTGAAGAGGAACGCATCGGGCAACTCGAGGAGAAGATCGAGAAGTCCAAGGTGGAGCTCGAGAAGGTCACCGCCGCATACGGACAGGAGTCCGAGGGCGCCAAGAAGGTCCTCGAAGCGCGCACGCGCATGAACGAGGCGAAGAGCGAGACGGAGCGCGACTCGATTCGCAAAGAGGTCGTCGCGGCGATCGATGCGCTTCACAAGAGCCAGGGCGAAGTGCCGCTCATCAGGCCCGACGTCGACGAAGCGATGGTCGCAGCCGTCGTCAGCGCGTGGACGGGCATTCCTGCTGGCAAGATGCAGTCGGACAACGTCAAAGCGCTCGTCGAGATGGAGCATCGTCTCAACGCGCGGATCAAAGGTCAGAGCTACGGGCTCGAAACGGTTGCCAAGGAGCTTCGTTCGGCACGCGCGGGTTTGAAGCCGACCAACACTCCGATGGGCGTCTTCCTCTTCGTTGGCCCATCAGGCGTTGGTAAAACCGAGACTGCGTTGGCCCTTGCCGACATGCTCTTCGGTGGCGAACGCATGATGGTCACGATCAACATGAGCGAGTTCCAGGAAAAACACACGACCTCCCGGCTCATCGGCTCGCCGCCTGGCTACGTCGGATACGGCGAAGGCGGCATGTTGACGGAAGGCGTGCGTCAACGTCCGTACACCGTCGTGCTTCTCGACGAGTGCGAGAAGGCGGATCCGGACGTCATGAACTTGTTTTACCAAGTGTTCGACAAGGGCATGCTCACCGATGGAACGGGCTTGCTCGTCGACTTCAAGAACACCGTCATCATCCTGACGAGCAACTTGGCCACGGACAAAATCACCAACCACGTCGTCAGTGCGTGGGAAGAAAATCGTGAGCCTGTCATTCGTGAGATCTACGAAGAGATCAAACCGACGCTGTCCGCGCACTTCAAGCCTGCGCTGCTCGCACGTATGACGGTTGTCCCGTACATCCCGATCTCGCCGTCTGCGCTCGGAGAGATCACGCGCTTGAAGATCAACTCGCTCGTGGATCGTTTGAAGAAGAGCCAGAGGATCGAAGCGACGTACACCGATCGCATGGTCGAGTTGATCGTGAGTCGTTGCACGGAAGTCGACACGGGCGCGCGCAACATCGATCACATCTTGCGCGCTTCGCTCTACCCGCTGCTTTCGCAAGCGATCCTCACCAAGATGGCTGAGGGGCTCACGCCGAAAAAGCTCCTCATCGACATCGATGATCAGAAAAACTTTACGGCTACGTTCTCGGATTGATTTGAGGTCAGCCCGGTGATGAAAGGCTCCCCGTACGCGAGTGCGCGGGAGCCTTTTCTTTGTCGCAGCGCGCGTTCCTTCTGGCTCCTACATCTGCATCGGTGTTCGTCGAGCCTGCAGTTTCGAACCCAAAAATTTGGGCCATTCGCCTCGCCTTCCGATAGAAAGGAGAGCCATGGCGGTTTTAGCGTCGTTCACCCATCGGATGCGCAGGCGTGCGGTCCACGCCCTCATCGGACTTGGTCTCACTACTGGCCTAGCGGTTGGGTCGTTTGCGATGGGTTGTTCACCGGCGGCTCCGCCGGCTGCACCGAAGCCTTGTGACGTGCAGATCGTCACGCTTCGGATCTACGCAGCGGACAACATCAATCCCAACGAAAACCAGAATCCGCGTTCGGTCGTCGTTCGGCTCTACCAGTTGAAAGACGAGATGCGTTTGCAGAATGCCTCGTACGACGAGGTGCTGTTGAACGACAAGGAAGTGCTTGGCGACGACATCGTCAAGATGGATGAGGTCGTGGTTTTTCCGAACGATCTCGTCGAGATCAAGTTCGAGAGGCCGAAAGAAGCGAGCGTGCTCGGAGCAGTGGCCCTCTTCCACAGTCCGAAGGGACAGAGTTGGAAGACGTTCTACGCGTTCCCGCTGATGCCTGGCGAAGCGCAGTGCGCGGGGCGAGATGCTGATGGTGGTCCGGCACAGACCGATCCGCGCGCGGCGTTTTTCGTCGAGTCCACGAAGCTCGACAATGGCAGTGAGTTCGACGAGTCGATGTTTCCGAACGCCACATCGGTTCGCAAAGTCAACTTGCCGAAGAAGTCATCGGGCGATGCGAAACCTGCCGGTTCGGCGCCTTAGGAGCCTTGTGTGATGTCGTGTCCCCATCCGCTCCACATCGTTGCCGCTCGGGTGCTTTTGGCGCCTGGCGCGCGTCCGAGGCACGGCCTTCCACCCTCGACTCGCGTCCTTTGCGGGGCGAGTTCTGATAAGACTGACCGGGCGATATGATCCACCCGCGCAAGC
>CAZETM010000145.1:0-15775 GCA_964514885.1 uncultured Polyangium sp.
AAGTACGCTTCGTATCGGCCTTCCTAGCCCCGATTCGCTCGCAACGCCTGTTAAACACGCTCTGAGGTGATGATCGTTTGAGGTCAAAGTGTGACCTCGAGCCATGACGTCTTTCAGTCCATGGCCTTGATGAACGAGTTTACGTCGTGTGAGGTCATGGCCAGCTTGAACCAGCGATCGAGCGCGGACATGTCGACGCACGTTCGAATGCGGAGGCGCACGTTTTCGGAAACGTCGAGGCCTCGCATGAGGAGCACGTCGAGGATCGAGGACGAGCGTCCTTTGGCTTCGCCTACTTTGGTCCCGCGTTTCTCGCCGCGTTTCTCGCCGCGTAGCTCACCGCGTTTTTCACCGCGTTTCTCGCCCAATTTCTCGCTTTGCTTGGTGATCCACTCGTGGCTGTATTGTCGCCCGAGCTCTTCATCGAAGAAGGCGGCGACGGGCAACGTGGTGAGGCCGTAGCGATCGAGTTCAGGGATGAGCTGAATCTCCATGCCTTGCCGGTACACGATGGGCGCCATGCCTTGTCGAACGACTTCGACTTCCTTCCGGTCGGTGTGGACGAGCCAGATTTCGGGCCAATCGTGTTCCAAGTACAACTCGACCTTTTCGGCCAAGTGCTTCTTGGACTGCGTGGCGCGAACTTCGACGGCCAGCAGGGGAGTGGTCATGATGGCGTCGCCCTGAGGGCTCTTGATTTCGTGCACGAGGACGACATCGGGCGCGCGAAGAGACGGGCCCTTCTCATCGCTCAGCTCACAGTAAACGTCACACAACGCCTCATAGCCGCGGCGGGTGTGGTTGTAGAAGAGCGCGCCGAGCAGCATCATGACGATGCTGTGGATGTCCTTGGCGCTCATCGTTTCGACCAACTCTCCGCGATGCAGCTCCCACGGACTGCCGTCGTAACAGTCGTCAGGCGTCCCAAGGGGTCGGCCATTCGGACCGAGCTCCCGTAGCTCGATGGGGCCTGTGTTTCGCAAAGTCCGGTTCGACTGAGCATTCTTGGCGCCGCTCATGAAGGAGAGTTTAACAGGTTGTTTGACGGAGGGGAAGCAACCTGACTGCGGAACTGTCTTCCCAACGTCCGTCGACCACGGCGAGTTGTTCACAGGAACGGAACTGTCGCCCTTTTCCCAGTCTTCCATGGTGTTTGCCCACGTTGTAGTGACAAACGGAGTTCGAGCAAGGAAAAAAATCGGGAAAGTTGGGAGATGGGGTTCGTCGCTGCCGAACCGTTCGTCACTGCCGAACAACGATTCCAATCTCGAAGGTATGTTGCGCCGTTCGCGCTCCGTCCCGAGGACCTCGCAACGCAAGTCCGTAAAGTGGCTCAATCGAGAAAAACCATATTGGTGTGATCTTCGCCCCCACGTAAAACGAATCGTTCACCAAATTCAAGAGCTGAAACATCGCCGGCATTCGTTCGGCTTCAGCTCCGTGCGCATATCCCGCTCGCAAGTCGAGCCACGGCAGCATCGTTCGACCCGCCGACAAACCCATTGCATGGATCCATTGGCTCGCGCTTTCATTCGCTCGATCCCGCAATCCCACGTGCGTCAACCAATACGTTGCATCGATACGTAATTCGCCGCGGAGCGTCACGCCAATCGATGGACTTATGCCGTGCGTATCCACCGCGTCCGCAAATCGACGGAACGTGTACCCCAGGCCGCTCGATAACCACGGGCGGATCGGAATCGTCACCAGGCTGCGAGCTCGAACGATAGGCACCACTCGAGCCGGAGCACCGACCGCAATCTCGGTTCCGAAAGACAAACCCGGCGCAAATGTCAAATTGGCTCCGGCACCGTACGTTGCTCCATAAACCCAACTGCCCGATAGAGACGTCGGACGAGCGCCCTGTTCAGTCTCGAACGTGAGTCGCAAGCGATGGATCGACTGGGACAAACTCACGTCCACCTGACCAAGCGCGGGCGCTCCCGTCGCAAGCAAAATGGTACGCGCGGACAAACGCAGCGAACGAGTCACCAAACGCTGCTTGACGGCTCGAATCTCTGGATCGCCCCCCGAAAGAACCTCGGCCCTTTCCGCCAGCGCGCGTGCTGTCGTGACGTCTCCTCGTGCGTACACGAGGCGTGCTTGCAGCGTCAGTATTCCTGGCGTGTCGCGTCGCGGTGCCTGGTGGATCAACAGCTCCGCATCGTTCCACCGATGATTCCACACAAGCACGTTGAACAGCCCCGCTCGGACGTCGTCGTCGGTCGCGTGTCGAGACAGAACGTCGCGGTAGATCCGCTCGGATTGCGCATAACGACCGCTCCACGCATCGATACGCGCAAGGCCCGCGCGTGCTTCATCATCACGCTCATCTTTGGTGACGAGCGTTTCGTAGCAGTGTCGAGCATCGTCCAAACGCCCGTCCTGAGCTGCGCGTCGAGCTTCGTCGAGCAACGCGTCACGATCTTCGTGCAGCCGTCGTGCAGCCGGTTGCTGACGTACCGTGCAGGACGCATTCGCCAAGAGCAGAGCCGCCACCATGAGGCCGGCGATCACGCCGCGGCCCCGGCCCAAAGCCGGTGCACGGAAGTAGCGCAAGAGCCCAGCGTCGCACATCCGATCGATGTGCGCATGCAGTGAGCACGATGTGGGGTTTGGGGCGAAGGACGCCGAAGGCGATCCGAAGCCCCAAATGTACAAACTGGGGGTTTGTCACGTCCAGCGCGGACGTGAACCGTCAGTGGAAGCGATAACCAACGCCGACCGGAAGCGCGATCGCGAACCCGTCCGTGGTCTTGAGGAACGTGGGCCAAGCGCTGACCAGCAACGAGCCCGTCGTGATGCTCTTGCCCTTGCCAAACTCGGCCAACCGGTACGACACCTCGGCGCTCGCACCGAACGAGAAACCAAAACCGATATCGTCTTCTTCAGGGATCGACCGCACACCGATCGGGCTGACGATGGGCACATCGACTTCGTCCGAGCCGTTCTTGTCGACCCATTCCGAAGGCACGTCGCCTTTGGCGCCGACGATGCTCGCATTCTGGGCGCCCCAACCGACGACGACAGTGCCGCCGACCCAGAGTCGTTCTCCGAGCTTCGCCGAGATCGATGGCCCGACGAGCAGGTTGAACCCGCCCGTGGGCATGTAACTGCCAAAGAAACGGCCGCCGATATGCAACGTTTCCTTCAGCGCGAAACCCACGAACGCTTGTCCTCCGAGCGGCACGCCGAACGCCGGATCCGTGACCGCGCGGCACGCGCCTGACGTGCATGCAGCAAGCTCGGACGCGTCTGCACCGTCCACTCCGACGACGCGGTACTCGTAGTTCAAATTCGACAAAGCAGCGACACTTCCGCCACCAAGGAACAACTGCCCACCCACGAAAGCACCAACGTCGATGACGATGCGCTTCGCACGATGTACAGGGCCTTTGCCGTCGTCTACGGGTTCGTCCGGGACGGGGTTTGTCTTCGGAGTCGTGTCCGCAGGTTTGGTGTCCGTGGGCTGCGTTTGATCGGGCTTCGGATCGGGTTTGTCCGGGCCCTTTGGCGCCACCGCGCTCGGATCTTCCGCAAGAGCGGGGATCGTGATCGGCTTGGTTTGTCCGGCCTTGATCGTGACCGTCGTCTCGAACGGCTTTCGCTGCGGTGCCGTCGCGACGATCTTGTGCTCGCCAGGATCCACGGGGCGACCTTTGCCTTGCGCCGCCGCGTCGATCTTTTGCCCGTTGATCGTGACTTCGATGCCGGGCGCAGGGCTCGTGATCGTGATCGCGATACGCGGCAGCTTCGGTTCGAGCGCTCTTCCATTGGCTCGTGCACGTGTTTCGATGTCCGATCGCCCGGCCTTACGCGCGTCGGCTTCGGCATCGAGCAGCTCGCTCCAAGCCGTCGCGATTTTGCCTTGCTTTTCATGGCACAACGCAAGGTCGAGGAGCGTCGCGACACTGGAGCTGGCCCGGTAGGCCTCGGCAAACTTCGGACACGCCTCGTCGAATTTCTTCGCAGCGACGAGCTTCTTGCCTTCCTTCACGAGCGCGTCGGCATCTGCTGCCTGTGCGGACGTGGCGGATGCAACGCCCGCAAGGACGATGGCCGCAAGAAGAAGACGAGCGGGTGAGCGGCGAAAAAAGCCTTGTTTGGAAGGTTGTTCGAGCATGGGGTCAGAATGCATCGGTTGCTTTGTCGAAATCATCGAGCGCTCCGGACCAACACTCGAAGGTAGCCATTCCACGCGTGGTCGTGCCTAACGACCATCACCGTTTCATCAAAGCCCTGAACCAGCCTGTAGGTGCCTTTTCCTTTTCGGAAGACTCCTCAGGATCTGGCCCCTCGAGCTCGTCACTGAGACCAGCGAAAGTATCATCGCCGTCCAAGTCACCGCCAGCAGGAGGCGCGCTGCTGGCCGAATTCGTGCCGCCAAGCCTGAACAAATCAGGCTGCAAGCTCGTGGGTGCATCGGCTTGCGTGAGCGACTTGAACTCGAGCAGCATGAGGTCGAGCATTTCGCCAATGGCAGCGAGACCATCGACTTTTCGTAGGGGCGCACCGGCAGCGCCGAGGACCAGTTCGGCAACCTCGTATTCGCTGACAGGACGTCCGAACGTGTAGAGAAATCGAATGAGATCAGCGGCGAAATCGCGCGCTGTCAAGTAACGTTGCTCGCGGTCACGTGCGAGCGCCTTCAGGAGGATCTTCTCGAGGGCAGGGGGCACATCCGAGTTCTCTTTCGAGATCGACGGGATGACCGCCTCGCGCACCAACTTGACCGTGCCGAAGTCCGTGTCGCCAAGAAACAAGCGCTTACCGCCAGCAAGCATCTCCCACAAAATGATGCCCGCGGCGAAGACGTCGACGCGTTTGTCCGCGCCGAGTTCCATCACGGTTTCCGGCGCAAGGTAGCCGAATTTGCCTTTGATTACGCCCGCATCGCTCGATGCAAGCTGGCTCGAAGCTTTCGCGAGACCGAAGTCCACGATCTTGATTTCGCCGTGTCGCGTAATGAGAACGTTCGCGGGCGTAATATCGCGGTGGATGATGTTCAGCGGCTCGCCATCGGGCGTGTGCAGATCATGTGCGTACGCGAGACCCTGGCAGATCTTCGTCACGATGAAGCACGCCGCCTCGACGCTCATCGGCTTCTTGAGCTTCTTCTGGTACTCGATGACCTGCTTCAAGTCGGCGCCCTCGACGTACTCCATGACGATGAAGTAAGTGTTGTCGCCGACGCCGATGTCGAAAACGCTAACGACGTTCGAGTGTGCGAGGCGTCCGGACAAACGCGCTTCGTCCAGGAACATCTCGATGAACTGGTCGTTCTTGCTGAGCTGCGGCAAGACGCGTTTGATCGCGACTTGCTTGCGGAAGCCCTCGATTCCGGCGCTTTCCGCTACGAACACCTCGGCCATACCGCCCGAGGCGAGTCGCTTGATGACTCGATAACGCTGGTTCTCCGACATCGATTGCTGCCCTTGTCTCCCGAGCGAGGAGTCTACCCGCTCGGTGCTAGCGCGGTGATGTTTTCGTCCGCGTTTTGTTTACGCCGCTGCTTGGTGCTGGATTTGCCATCCGATGCAGATTCTCGTCAGAACCAGACGTCCCGGAGATCACCGCAAAAGGGACAAACACCCGTGTTTGTCAAGGCTAACGACCCGCGATGAATCGACCCAGGGTGATGCCCAAGAAACCCGCTCCGAAACACGTGGCGAGCGTCGCGCTTCCATAAAGCAGCCCCGTGCGAAATTGCCCTTCTTGCACGTACCGCACCATCTCCAAATTGAACGTCGAGTACGTGGTCAAACCTCCCATCACACCTGCTCCGATCGCCAGTTGCACAGTCGGAGCAAGCCACGCCGTGCTGCGCGAAAGCTGAAAGATCAGGCCGAGCAGCATTGAGCCAACGATGTTGACCGCGAGAGTTCCATATGGAAACGAGCTTCCGTATCGCGCCAGCGACCAACTCGTGACGGCAAAACGCAGCCCCGAGCCCACTGCGCCGCCCAGGCAAACCCACGCCAATTGTTTCAACTCCATACGATTTTGATACCTAGACAAGGTTAGGCCGCGCGCATCGTCAAGCGTCACGCGCTTGCACCGGACCGCTCGCATTCCTGTGGGGCTCGGCTACCATGCGCGCCCCATGAGTGACGAAGTTCCACAATCCTCGCCGCCAGCAGCGGCTGCACCAGCAGCGCCGGCTGGCGATCCATCAGCACCACATGCCGGACATGGACACTCCGGTAAAACCAAGTGGCCTCTGCTGATTGGCGCGCTCGGTGTCGTCTTCGGTGACATCGGCACGAGCCCTCTCTACGCGATCAAAGAATGTTTCAGCCCCGAAAGCGCGCATCACGTCGCCGCTACGAGAGGCAACATTCTAGGCATTCTCTCGTTGGTTTTCTGGTCTTTGATGGTGTCGGTCACCGTCAAGTATCTCACGTTCATCATGAAGGCGGACAATCAGGGCTCCGGCGGAATCCTCGCCTTGCTTGCCCTCGTGCCGCCTCGTAAAGGCTCCACGGGCCATTCGACTCCCGCGGGCCCCATCGTGTTGCTCGCGCTTTTCGGAGCGGCATTGCTCTACGGCGACGGCATCATCACGCCAGCGATCTCGGTCTTGTCCGCGATGGAGGGCCTCGAGGTCGCTACGACGTCGCTCAAGCCGGCGATTTTGCCCGTGACGATCGTCATCCTGCTCGGTCTGTTTCTCATGCAGAAACGCGGCACTGCAGGAGTTGGCGCGGTCTTCGGACCGATGACGTTCGTCTGGTTCGTGATGATCGCGGTCCTTGGCGGACGGTACGTCTTTGCGAACCCTAGTGTGCTCGCGGCGATCAACCCGATGTATGCCGTCGAGTTTTTTGCGCTAAACAAAGGCCACGGCGTTCTGATTCTCGGCTCTGTCGTGCTGTGTATCACCGGTGGTGAAGCACTTTATGCGGACATGAGCCATTTCGGCTTGGGACCCATTCGCGCCGATTGGTATGCCGTCGTCTTGCCGTCGCTTATGCTCAACTACTTCGGGCAAGGAGCGCTGCTGCTCGAGCATCCCGAGGCTGCGACGAACCCATTCTACGCGCTCGTACCATCGTGGGCATTGTATCCGGCGGTCATCGTGTCCACGGGCGCCGCGATCGTTGCTTCGCAAGCGCTTATTTCCGGGGCGTTTTCTCTCACGCAACAAGCCGTTCAGCTTGGTTACTTCCCGCGCGTGACGATTGTGCATACGTCGAAAGAGACCGAAGGGCAGATCTACATTCCCGAGATCAACAATGCTCTGCTCGTCGCCTGCATCTGGCTCGTCTTGTCATTCAAGACGTCGTCGGCGTTGGCCGCGACGTACGGCATTGCCGTGACCATCACGATGGCGATTACTTCGTGCGTCTACTTCGTGGTCGTTACGCAGCGTTGGGGCTGGCCCGTGTGGAAAGCGCTTCCTCCGGTGTTGCTTTTCCTGGCCGTCGATATTGCGTTTTTCGCAGGCAACGTGCCCAAGGTCATTCACGGCGGTTGGTTCCCGCTGCTCGTGGCCGGCGTGGTGTTCACCGTGATGACCACGTGGAAGACGGGCCGACGAATCTTGGCGCAATCGTTTCAATCGGACGTTTTGCCGCTCGAGCAATTCTTGGATGACGTGACCAATACCGCGCCGCACCGCGTGCGAGGTACTGCGGTCTTCATGTCGTCGAACCCGGACGGCACCCCGCCGGTTTTGCTGCACCACTTCAAGCACAACCAAGTGCTGCACCAACAAGTCGTGCTGCTGTCCATCTCGAACGAGCGCGTTCCGGAAATCCCGGCCGACCAACGCATCACCGTCGAGGACAAAGGCCAAGGGTTTTTTCGGGTACACGCTCGTTATGGCTTCATGCAAACCCCAAACGTGCCGAACCTGATGCTTGCTTGCAAAGAGCACGACCTGACGATCGAGCTGCGCAATACGAGCTACTACCTGGGCCGCGAAACGCTCTTGACCACGGGCAAGGGCAAAGGCCAGATGTGGCGATGGCGTAAAACGTTATTCTCGTTCATTTCCCGCAATGCGCGTCCCGCCACCGCCTACTTCGGCCTGCCCCCTGGTCGAGTCGTCGAACTCGGCATGCAGATTGATCTCTGACCTGTCTCATCCTCCAAATTCCACGACGCTAAGCTTGGCGAGTGCTTGATCTCGCGGCCTTTGCAGCGCTCTTCACCCAGGCCGCGGGTGGGGAGTAAAAAGCACTTGAACATGCGCTGAACGTATGTTCCTTTGCGCGCCACGGAGAACTCGAATGGACGTGGCAAATCCCATTTCCCCCTCGGTCAAGGCCCTTGTTGAGCTGTTCAAGAACGAGCTCTCGACGGTCGCATTTCCTGGCGTTGACATCGCCATCCTCGAACAGCTCATCGCGGACGTGCAGACGTACTCGGACGCGGTGACCAAGGCCGAAGCGGCGCTCGATGCAGCGCGAACGTCGCTGCGTGAAACTGAAGAAACGCTCACGGTCAAGTCGCAAAAAGCACTCGCCTACGCGAAGGTGTATGCGGAAGACAAACCCGAGATCGCGGCCAAGATCGACTTCGTCGCGCGCATCGCGGGAACGTCGACTCCTGCGACGCCGACGCGTGAACGAGATCGTGATCGTGACGCATCGGATGGCCCGAAGCGTCGTGGTCGTCCGTCAAAGAAAGCCGCGTCGGATGCGACTCCTGCACCGTCAGGAGTCGAAGCATCACCGGACATGACGCCGATGGCTCCGTCGGTGATCGAGCTTGGAGCGAACGCGACGGTTGAGGATTCAACGCCGTCGGATCCCGAGACGGCCGCACTTCCGGAGTGAGTGGTTAGTTGACCCGTTCGTGAGCCTCTTTGCGGGGGCTCACGCGCGGCACGCGAGCGCCTTCGAGCGCTAACATGCGTGCTTTCGTTTGCACGCCGCCTGGCGCGGAAAACCCCACCGCGCCGCCTGCCGCTCCGACGATGCGATGGCAAGGCACGATCAGCAGAATCGGATTTTTCGAAAGCGCTTGACCGACTGCGCGGGCGGCGGCTGGTCGACCCACGATCTTTGCTAGCTCGCCGTAAGTAACGGTTTTTCCGGACGGAATATTGCGCGCAGCGTCGTAGACGGCTCGGTAAAACGGCGTGATTCCTTCGATGTCGAGGGGCACGTTCGAAAAGTCTTGCAATGTGCCCGCGAGATGGTCTTGCACTTGATGAACGACGTCGCGCACCCAAGCGGGCTCGTCAACTGCACGGGCAGCCGCGCGTTTGTTCGACGCTTCATGCAGCGTCAGCGCGCTGATTCCACGAGTCGTGTAGTGCAGGGTCGTGGGACCGAACGGCGTGTCGAATGTGGTTTGCCCCGTCGTGTTCATCGCCTTCGTTCATAACGAAGCTGGGCGTGCGCGTCGAGAGTCAACCACCTGCGTCGGATTCGCGCTATGGTGCCGACGTCATGCGCCAATCTCGGACGATCGTGCTGGCCACTTTGGGAGCGCTTTATCTTGTGCAGGGCCTGCCTTTTGGCTTTCTGGCCGATGCGCTTCCGGCGTTGCTTGCCGAACGTGGCACGAGTGACGCAGAGATCGGTTTTTCCTCGGCCCTGGCGGCGCCCTGGATGTGCAAGGCTTTCTTTGCTCCGCTCGTGGATCGTTATGGATCGGCGAAGTTGGGGAGGCGCAAATCGTGGATCTTGCCGCTTACGGCGCTTCTTTCGCTGACTGCGATTGCTGCGGCGCTCGTGTCGAAAGGTCCGTCGCTCGCACCGCTCATGGCATTGATTTTCGTGATGAATCTTTTTGCTGCAATGCAAGACATTGCAGTCGATGGCCTGGCGGTCGACATTGTTGATCCTACGGATCTTGGTCCGGCGAATGCCATTCAAGTCATTGGGTATCGTTTGGGGATGCTGACGAGTGGCGGGTTATTGGTATGGTTGAGTAAATACATTGGCTGGCACGGTTTGTTTTTCGTCGTATCGATCATTTCGGCGTTGGGACTTGTGGCTGCGTGGTTTTTGAACGAGCCCGAGGAAGCGAAGACGGAGCACGGGGTTGTCGCCAGGCAATCGATTTTGGCGATTTTTCGTATTGCGCTTGCGGCGACGAAAAACAATGGCGGGTTGGGCCTCTTGGCCGTCATTGCGACGTACAAGATGGGCGAAGCGATGGCGGACGGAATGTGGAAGCCATTTCTCGTCAAACAAGTTGGGTATACGTCTGCACAAATTGGTCAATGGGTGGTCATGTACGGCACTGTCGCAGCCGTTATTGGATCGATTGCGGGTGGATTGTTGGCGCGCCGTTTGTCATTCTCTACGGCGTTATTTATTGCGGGATCGTTTCGAGCGATCGGCATCGTGGGTCAATGGATGTTGGCGAATGCTGGTGGCGCGAGCAAAATGGCAGTCGTTGGCGTGACGATATTCGAGCATTTTTTCGGTGGAATGATCACGCCCATCATGTTTGCGCTGATGATGTCTCGAGTTGATCGTTCGATTGGCGCGACGCACTATACTTTTTTGGCGACGGTCGAAGTACTTGGCAAATCGCCCACTCGGTTTTTCTCGGGCGTGGTAGCGACATACTTTGGTTACTCGGGTGTGTTTGCCGCCGGAGCCTTTTTGTCCTTTGGGTTTCTGGCGCTCATTCCGCTGGTGAAGCTGGGGCGGGCGCATCCACAAGCGGATTCGGCGACATGAAGTCGACACGGGTTCGATGGTTTTGGTAGATTGGGGAAAATCATGCAACTAACCACCTGGATCGTTCGGTTTGGTATCATTCTTGGATCGGCCTGGTTGACGGCGTGTGCGGGGGCGCCTCAGCAGGCTTGTCCCCAAGCTCCAGCATCGCCGGCGCTCGTCGTTGCCGGGAAGACCGAATTCTTCGTAGGCAATGTGCGTGAAGCGATTGCGAAAAACCAAATAGGCTCGGAAGAAAAGACGAAGCTATTCGGTCTTTTTGAAAATGCCGATCACACGGTAAACGTGATTCAGACGCGTGGTGCGGTGCCGGCGCATCACCATGTGGAGCACGATGAAATGGTGATGATTCTCGAAGGGAAGGGGACGTTTACGATCGAGGGGCAAGCGCGCGAGGTGTCGGCTGGCGAGATATTGGTGATTCCGCGCGGCGCGGTGCATTCGTACGTGCACCAAGGCGATGGTGTGACGGCGGTGATATCGGTGTTTTCGCCGAAGTTCGATCCGAAGGATAGGATCATGGCGGAGAAGAAGCCGTAGAGCGTTTTGAACAGGCCCCGATTCGCTCGCAATGAATGTTGAACACGCTCTTCGTCGACGTGCCACGACCGGCATCCATGGCATCAATGCGCCCCGCGCGTTCAATCGGTCGGTGCCCACGTAAGACCAAGTTTGGCGACAAATTCTTTTTCGGCAGCCAGCAACCGATCTCGGCGCACTGCAAGCAACTCGTCTGTCGTTCCGACATCGGTCGGGCTGATGCCCAGTCGCTCCAGCAATTCTTGGTCGCCAGTGATGGGTGTCTCATTGCGCTCGCGACGTCTCAAGGCAGCTCGAATCGCAGCGATACCGTATTCTGGCGTCACGATGGCAACGTCCGACCATTGTGATCGCTTGCCTCCTGCGTAAAGCAATTGAAGCGACGTTCCTCCCAATGTCAGGGCGTGATGCGCTGAACCTTCGAGATTCCCGCCATCCTGGTAGCGAGCCATCGCTAACGCACATGCTTTCGAGCGAGCGGTGCGAAAGTCGAAGCTTGCAACCGGACGCACTTGCCATGTGCCGTCGCGTTGCATCTTGCCCCAGTCCCTTCCTTCGAGCAGATCGGCAAGTGCGGCGAGGCTACGATCGACGACGGATGAATTGAGACCCGAAAAAATTTCGCCGTAGGTTGTGAGCCAAAACCACTTCTCGACAGCGGTTTTCGTCGTATCGTCGAACGATGACGGAATTCCTGACGCGTGGGTGCGCCCGAGATGAACGGCAAGCGTGATGACTTGCCATGAATAGGGTAGAGCCGAGCGACCATGCACGCCGCAGCCACGAAGAAGTTGCGCGGTTGCCACGACCGATTGAAACGCGCGATCGACGAGTCCGCGATCATTGCGAACACGCTCGGCTAACTCGGCGACGTCGAGTTTGGCGGGGTTTCTTTTTTCGAGCAGGCCCATGACGACGCGGAGAATGTCGTTGTCCGATACATCCTCCCATCCAATGGGAGCGAGATGTTCGGAACGCGCGCGGGCGAACTGCTCATGCGGGTCGTTATCCGCATCGAATGCCAATGCGGCCACCATGTGGAAGTCGCCCGTGGTAGTAGTGACAATCGGATTTATACGCTTGAAGCTCTCCGTTGCCTCTTCGAGCGAATCCGCGGCAAGCATCGCAACAGGCATATTGTATTCGCGTAATCGATCGCGAACACCGTCGACCGCACGCTCCTGGGCGGCTGTCAATTCTGGATTGCGACTCCGAATCCATCGGTTCACCTCCACACGATTGAAGATCTTATCGAGAGGCAATTGGGTCCGGGCAGCCTGAGTATCCGGTTTGAGCAATATGAAGCGTTCACGGCTATTGTCGGCGGAATTGAGCTCGAACACCCATTCTTCTTTTTTTATCTTGGCGTCGTCTTCTTCGCCCGGTTGAACTCGGGTGGCTTGGACTCCCTCCTCAGCGAGCTCTTCGACAAGTCCTGGGCCGAGAATTCGCACAAGTGTAGAAAGCCGTTGGTGTCCGTCGAGCAAGAGGCGCTGAGGACGCCGACTAGCACTTGGCGGCTCCGGCGGGATTCGGAAGCCGCCCACCACATCAAATGTCTTGATGAGCATAGGGGTTGACCAAAGCACGATGGTTCCTACCGGAAATCCGCGATAGAGACTGTCGAGCAGGTCCCCGCGTTGCTCAGGTCGCCACGTTTTCTCCGTTCCGGGACGATGAAACCGCGGTACGCGAATGTCGCCGCGCATCACTTCTTTGACGATTTGATGTAGAGTCTGAATGTAGGGCTGGCGCTCGTAGAATGGCATTGGCATCTCCAACTAGATGGCGGTAGCAATCATCTCGGCAATCTTCGTCATCTCGGGCCACACATCCTCGAACCACTCGTCGCGCCACAAGATGTGACGTCTAGCGAAAGCATTCTTGAATTTCTTCTCGTTGGGCAATTGTTGGAAGTGGCCATGGTCATCTTGTGCGAAATGCGCATCCATCGCGGCCAGGTGTGTTTCCCGTTCTCTCGGAAGATGCTTGAATATTTCCTCGACGATGGCCTCCATCGCCGCTCTTGGTAGGTAATTCTCCTGTTTTCTACGGGCAAGCCGGTGGCTGCGCGCTTGCAGACCAGCTCGCGAACAGGCAAGTTCGAGGTTTATGGAGTGCTGATGCGGATGTTCGGCATCATTGCCATCGTGGTCATAAATGACGACATGAACGCGGCACCATAATTTGCTCGGTAGTCCGAATGCAGTTCGTGAATGATTGTCATCGGCATGGTGCTCGACAATATTTCGCAATTCAGTGATTCCGCCGCCTTGCTCATATCTCAGGAGCCCCGTGGCTTCCCATTTCTCGAGGCGCTCGCGCCATTTAGGAGGCATGGCGTGTCTCAAGAATGCGCCGTCATTGATGGCATTCTCGACGAGCACATACGTGGGTAATACGACCGCGCGAACCGCCTCGTCGAGCGTGATGCGACAGCCATGAACGTCCGGCCATTCAAACGCGGAAACGAGCAACCGTTCCGCGCCGCGAGTCGTCGCGTTCGCCGAGACAATGGCGAGACATTCCATGAGCAAGTTGATTTCGCGTTGGAGCCTGGTGGGAAGTGCATCTTTCCAACGCGCAAACGCAGGTGCTGCTCGGGTGGCTTTCGTATCGCGTGGGTCCGCAGAAATGAGCAATGTGTGCCGCCGCTTCGCCGCGCCCCGTAGCAGCGCGAAACGGTCCACGTCACACGCACCTTCTTGAAAAAGTCGATCATCGACCCAAATGATCATGAATTCTCCAACCGTTTCCATCGTGCATCGAAAATCTCGTGCGCCAGCTCCTGTTCCTTCTCGAAAGCATTCGGCATCCATTGCCCAAGCGTCGCATCTGCTCCGACTTCGATTCGTGTTATGGTCGCGGCGCCGTCAAGACTTTGATCAACCCAATGAAGTCCAATTTGATCCGGAGCAATGGCTCCCGTCAATACCGCGAGCTGCATCGCGCGCAGGATGTAAACCGAATGTGTTTCGAGAACGACGGGCACTCCGGCGGCCACGGTCTCGAGCAATCGATTGAAGAGCGCAACATGAAGGTGCGGATGGAGATTGGTTTCTGGTTCTTCGATGGCCAATAGAGTAGGCGCGCTATCGTCACCCATTCGGCGCCCAAATTCCGCCCAGCAGGCACACAGGATGACCGGGAGAAGTGCACGTACACCTTCACCTGCCAAGTGTAGAGGCAAGTGTTCTCGTCCCGTAAAACCTATCACGAATCGCGGACGGTTATCGCTGTCGGGACGAATAGCAATTTCGTCGCCTAGTTTCCCTTGTTTTTGCAACCACTGCGATGCTGCGTCGAGAACCAGTCGATACCGCGGTTCGTCAAACATCGACGCATCCGGTGAACCGTCCGGCAGCCGTTGGAATGCGCCATCGGCGAGCCGATTTGCATGAAGCCATCGCACGCGTCGCAATGTCACGAGAGCGTCATCGATGTCTCTGACGACGATGGCCGCCTCTTCTGGGAGTCCATCAGGAAGCAAGCGCCGAAATGTCAACGTGTCCGTCCAGTACTCGCCGCTGCACGTGCCCTCGTACTTTGCTGCGACGCTCTCCGCTGTATTGGTCGTACGTCCATTGAGGCGCACGTCGAAGTACTTCTCGTTGTTACCATGTCCAACGCGCACGGAATTCACGAACAACCCACGCTCGTCTCCGTATTGCATGGTAATCCTCGGGCAGTTGGGCTTGCTCGACGCTGCCAACGTCCAGGATGGCGTAAAGACGGGTTCCTTGCCCAGCCAACCTAGATCCTTGAAACCAGCGCCGCGCAACGCCGGACTCTTCAAATCTAACGCCGGAACGCCCAGTCGCAATGAGTCGGATATCAACGAAACGAGACGAACCAGCGAACTTTTTCCCGCCTGATTTTGACCATAGAGCAACGTCAGCGGGCGCAACTCGAGCGAGGCATCGTCGCGAAAAGCGCGAAACGCCCGCACTTTCAACGTAAGTTGAAGGTCTTGACCCGTGGGCCGAGGGGTCGACGTGTTCCGTACGTCACTCGTAGTCATTCACGCCGCATTACCCGATCAGCACTCGCGTGTCACGTCTAATTATGCGTTCGCGCTCAAGGTGTCGGCAGCGCGGACGCACCGTCGTACGCCCAAGGTGAGTCGTCCATGTCTCCAAATTGCTAAGCCTCGACAATCCATCGACTCGCGAACGTCCCCTCCCGTAAATCGCCATACATCATCGTGACTTGCCCAAGTCCCCACCGACCTGAGCACATCTCTCCCGACCGACTTCTCCAAGTCCCCTTCGGTATGACGGCATGCACCTACGGGACTTGCCCAAGTCAACACGTGTAAATCGCCATACACTCAGGAGACTTGGTAGCCTTGTTTTGACCTTACTTGTTTGTCGACCTCGTTCTTTGTCTCACGGTACCGTTCTGGTCGTCCACCATTCCAGGAGAAACGTCATGACGATACAAGTGGAAGCATCACAAGCCTACGAGACGTATTTGCCGATTGCGCAGGCGATTGCTGCCGAGGAGGTCATTCCTTATCGAATCGATGCGTCGCTGGCGCTCGTGAACGTGCGTGCTGCCATGCCTGCACTGCTGGCGAAAAAGGATTT